>DASQHK010000812.1:0-1853 GCA_035632135.1 Bryobacterales bacterium | reverse complement strand
CGAGTAGCCGCTGCGAAACTCCCGCAGCAGATCGTCGGGGCCGGGGCGGCCCTGGAGCGCCACGTCGATGACTTCCCGCTTGCGCGCCTCGCCCCAGCACGAGACTTGCTCGTAAACGGCGCGAAACGGCACGTGCGTCACCGCGTAGAGCAGCGTGGCGACGATCTCATCGACCGGCTCGACCGGCCGGATCAGATCGACCGAGGCCAGCGCCGGGGCGGGCGGGCAGGGAAAATTCTGCGCCGCCCAGGCGGCCACATTGCGCCGCGCCTGCTGCGCGTAGAGGTCCGGGCTGGCATGGCGGGCGAGGGTCGGCGCCAGCGGCTCCTGCGCCGTGGCCGCGTCCCACACGCAGGCGGGCGGCGCCGCGCAGGCTTCGCCCATCGCGGACGCGATTTCGCGGACTTCCGGGTAACGGCTCGCGCCCAGCCGCCGCATCTGCTTTTCGAGCGTGCGGATGCTGGTCACCTGGCCGATGTTGGTCGGGATACCCAGAAATAACAGGTAGCGGGCCACGTCGAACGCCCGCGCCGCCAGTGTGCGCCTGTATGGCTCCGGCTTCATCGCCTCCGGCCGGGGGTGGCGCTCCATCAGGCACTCGAGCACTTTCTTGTGCAGCTCCAGGTAGGCATCGAGCAGGGCTTTAGCGGCTTCGGTGTAAACCGATTCCGCCGGCGTGCCGGCGAGATCCGGCGGCACAATGACGCCGCCGGTGGAAAAATCCTGGTAGCGGCTCGACTTGGCCTGGCCGTCCCACAGCGGCTCGTCTTCGATCTCGACGGCCGCCAGCTCGGAGATGCCCTCCAAGCAGAAAATGGCATGGCCCAGGTCGGCGATGGAGGCGTGGCCGTATTGGAAGTAGTAATGCTCGAGGAAGGATTGCGAATCGTGCGACCGCACCCACTCCAGGCTCTGAAAAATGGAGTCCGGCGAGCGGCTGTAGCGCGCCAGAGCGTAAGCCGATTTCTCGGGCGGCATGGGAGACACCACAACCACGCGGCGCGATTGATTCCGGGGCATCGGGTGGATTATAGCAACGCCGCCGCCGCGGGCCGGTCCAACCAGAGGAGCGTCAGCTCCCGGCGGCCTCGGCGGGGTGCTTCTCCCCCGGTTCCGCTTTTTCGCCCACACAGAAAATGTCTACCAGCTTGATGATCTTTTCGGCGCTCTGGCCGGGTACCCATTGGTGCACCGCAAAACGGGAAGTGACACGGATCAGGCCGGTGCGTTTGGCCTCCACTTCCATCGGCTGAGAGGCAATCTCGGCGAGAATCTTCTGCAAACCCGCGCGCACATCGGGGACCAGCGCCCGCGTTTCTACGCCCACAAAGGCCGGCCCGCTCCAGCGGCACAAGAAGATCCGCTCAGGAGCTTTCTCCCGCAACTCTTTGGCAAAGTGGCGGACCACTTCATCGCCCACCGACACCCCATAGCGCAAGTTCATCATGTCCAGCCGGTCGATAACCACCATGGCCACCGCGAAGCCTTCCGCTGTCTCGACCTGCTCTCGAATGATTTTCTCGGCGATCTGGCGGCTCGGAAGCCGGGTGAGAGAATCGGCCGTCACGCCCTCGCTCAGGACGGCGATCTGCTTGTGCGCCTGCTCCAGCTCCTGCTGCAATTGCGCCACTACGCCGCCCGAGGAGGCCTCCTGGTACTGCACCGTTTCCTGCAGTTGCGTGACGCGCTCGGTGAGCTTCTTCCGCATGTAGGTGATGTCTTCGATCTGGGAAATGTCCTGGAAGGTTTGCACCGCAGAGCGCAGCTCCAGATAGAACTGCTTGTTCTCGGTGTCCAGCCGCATGGCGTGTTCCGTCAGCAGGTTGATGATTCGTTTCAGCTCCTCTCGCCGG
>DASQHK010000811.1:0-9411 GCA_035632135.1 Bryobacterales bacterium | reverse complement strand
TCGTTCTCTCGGTCTTGTGTTCGCTCCTCGAAAGCGCGAGGGTAATACGGACGGTCGATATCTTCTACTCCGACCGATACGTGCCTGCTCATCATCTGCTTGCGCTGGGCGGAGCGCTGTGTCTTGGAGTCGGCCTGGCGGCATTCGCTCTGTCGCGACTCATCGCACGCCAGCGAGAGCCTTAAGGTGGCGAGGTAGCCTGCTATCGCTGGTACCCTCGCCAGTGGCGCAATAGGCGAACCGATGTAAACTCACTCCAGGAGATCATCATGCTGGACAGGCTGGTTGGTTTTGAGATGCTACCGCCATGCGCGCTGCTGGCGGCCGCGCTGCTGGTTTCCACGCCGCGCGCTTGCGCCGAGGGCCCGCAGCCGCCGAAGGTGTTCGACGGCGCGCAGATCCAGGAGATTTACCGCGTGCGGCTTGACCGCGACGACTTGCTGCTCGAATCGATTCTCGACATCATCAAGCAGCACAATATCCAGGATGGGGCCGTGCTGACCGCGGCCGGCTCGCTCCAGGAGTGCACGTTCCACGGCGTGCAGTCCCTTTCGGCCAAGCCGGAAGATGAATTCACGACCGTGAAGGATGCCATGGAGATCCTCAACGTCAACGGCATCATCGCCGCCGGCGAGCCGCACCTGCATATGACGCTTTCAACCCCCGGGCGCGGCGCTTTCGGTGGGCACCTGGAAAAAGGGTGCCGCGTGCTGTATCGGGCCGAGCTGACCATCGCCAAGTTCTCCGGAACGGCGCTGGCCCGCAAACCGAATGAGCAGGGCGTGCCGGTGCTGCAGCGAAAGTGAGAAGTTTTGGCGCTGGTTTGGCAACTTTACGGGCAGGGGAGCCGAGGAGGGTAGAATGTCGAAGGAACCGATCGACCGGAGAACGCTTTTCGCCGCGCTGTTCGCCGCAGGCGGCACACTAGGTTGCAGCGCCAGCGCGGCGCGCTCAGGCAAGACAGCGGCGGGGCGCTCCAAGGGCCCGGTCACGCTGGTCGAGTTCACCGATTCCGGCGAGAAGAAAGGAGCGGTCAGCGTGGAGAGAGTGATTAAGACGGATGCTGAATGGAGGAAGCTCCTGACACCGCTCGAGTTCAACGTGACGCGGCAGGGCGGCACGGAGATGGCCTTCTCCGGCAAGTACGACAACTTCGATGCGGAAGGCATCTACCACTGCATCTGCTGCGGCAACGCGCTGTTCAGCTCTGCCACGAAGTTTCACTCCGGAACCGGCTGGCCGAGCTTCCGGGCGCCGATCGCCAAGGAGAACATCGAGGAGAAGAGGGACACGAGTTTTGGCATGGTGCGCACCGAGGTGCTGTGCAAGAAGTGCGATGCGCACCTGGGCCACGTCTTCGAGGACGGTCCACCGCCCACCCACCTGCGCTACTGCATGAATTCCGCGGCGCTCAACTTCATCCTCAAGCAGCAGGCGTGACGCGCTGCGACTCTTTCATTCCCGCGTCCACCTCCACTTTACGCCAATCGTAAAGTTGCGGCCCAGGGCAGGGAAGCCGAGACTTTCCTCATAGGCGCGATCGAGCAGGTTGCGGACCTTGGCCGTCAACGCCACGCCGCGATCGAGCTGCCACTCCGCGCCGGCGTCAAACGTGGCATAGAACGGATTTAGGTATTGGCTGGCGGCGAAGTTGGGCTCGAGATCGAGCGTGCGGCCGCGAAGAATGGCGCCGCTCTCGACCAGCAGCCGGCGGTGCTGCCAGATGGCCAGATAAGACCCTTCGTGGCGGGGCCGGCGAATCAGTTGCTCGCCCAGCCGGAAGGAGCGCTGCACGGAGCCGCTCGCGCCGGACAGGCTCAACACGGAGCTATCCAGATAAGTGTAGGCCCCGCGCAAGCGCAGCCCGCGCATGGGCTGCAAGCGGAGCGAGAACTCGACGCCGCTGGCCTCCGAGTTGGCCAGGTTGTCGGAACTCCAGTGGCTGAGCCCGGCTTGTGAAGGCGCGAGGCTCACGATGAGATCGCGGAAGCGGTTGTAAAACCAAGTCACATCCACCGCCGCGCGGTGAGCGAAAAGGGACTGCTCGACGCCGGCGTCGAAGCTGGTGGTCCGCTCGGGCTGGAGGGCCGGGTTGGTCGTAAACTCCAGCTCGAAGCCGTTGGGCGGGCGCAGACCGGTACCGGCGCTGCCGTGCAGGCGGGTAGATCGGAGCAAGAGGTAGGCCGCGCTCAGCTTGGGATGGGCCTGGGTGATGGTGCTCGGAGCAAACGGAGCGCGGGGGAAAAACGCCGGCGCCTGCACGGCGTCGAGTCGCAGGTGCTCCAGGCGGACGCCGGTGTTCAGGAAAAATTTCCCGCCGCGCTCGAAGTGGTTTTCCACGAACCAGCCATAGATGGCGCGGTGCAGCGGCGAGGGGTCGAAGCGAAAGTGTTCGCCCTGCCGCTCCATGCCGAAAATCAGCAGGTCGCGCCGGGTGAGCGCCACGCTGGTTTCCGAGCTGAACGCCTCGCGGCTCTGGCGCGAAAACGCCGGACCGAACGGGCTATGGAAATCCAGGCGGTCGGAGTAGATGGCGCCGGTCAAGCGCTCGTTCACGCGGCGGCCCAGCTCGCCGTCGTAGTGGAAGGCGTGGATATTATAGCTTTCGAGCGTCCGCGAGACCGCGTCAAGGCCCGCGAACAGGTGCGCCGGATCGCTGCCGAAGGCGCCGGGCTGGCCGGACTCGTTCGAGTCCACCAGCAATGAGTATTGCAAATGCTGATGCCGGGGCAACTGGTAGTCGGCTTTGAGGTGGGCATTGTCGAAGCGGCTGTCGTCATTGGCGACCATGCCGTCGGATTGGAGGCGCGAAAGGCTGCCGTAGATTCCCAGGCTGCCCGGCCCGAGATGCAAAGCGCCGCCGCCCCCGGCGGTGAAGCGCCGCGTGCCGAAGTTGCCACCCTCCGCCGAGGTGAAAAAATCGTGCCGGTCGAGGCCGCTGGGCGTGGTCACCTGCACCGCGCTGCCGATGGCATAGGAGCCGTAGAGCGCCGACTGCGGGCCGCGCACGAGTTCCATTTGCTCGACTTCCTCGGCCGGCAGGCTGGTGAAGTTGTAAGCGCCGCCAAAGTCGTTGATCGTGACGCCATCGACGGTGACCAGGTTATATTTCGAGTCGGCTCCGCGAACGAACAGACTGGTGACGCCGCCGCGCCGCCCGGTCTGGTTCACTTCTACGCCGGGCAGGTAGCGGAACGCCTCGAGCAACTGCATGGCTTGCAGATCGGAAAGGTCTTCCGCGCTGATCACCGAGACCGACGAGCCGACCTCGCTCAGGGGGACCTCGGTCCGCTCAGCGGTGACCACCACGGCTTCCGCCACGGCGCTCGGGCGCAGGACGAGATCGAGAGCGTCAGGGCGATCGCATGGCGTTTCGATCTTGTCGCCGCTCAAGCCCGGCGCGGAGGCGAATACTGTGCACTGCCCCGTGCGGGTGTTGACAAAACGGAATACTCCCGAGGAGTCGGCGCTGACGGTCTGCGCCGGCTGCGGAGTTTGGAGCAGAAAAACCCGCGCTCTCGGCACTGCGGCGCCGGAGAAATCTTTGACGTTTCCGCGAAGGTCTCCCCAAAGGGGACCCGTAGATAGGAGCAGTAGGGCGGTCAAGCCGCCCGCAACGCAGATGTATCTCACTTCTCTCTCCCTACCCGCGTAGGAATTTCCGAGAGAGCGCCTTCGGTAGGTCTCCTGGCTTGCGCCTCAGCGGGTTGGCACTGCCTTCCCATCCCGACCGGCCGGGACAGTGGCTTACGTGTGCCGCCCCTCCGCGCTCACAGTGGCGGGGCCGCGCCCGATTCACACGGGCTTCCACTTAACCGAAAACGCAAGATCGGTTTAGCAGGCTTTTTCAACATAAGGAAGTCTGGAGCGGCTGTCAAGAGGAGAAACGAGCGGGCGGGACTGGGCAGCGTGGATCAAAGCCCCCGTGATACGATCAATACGATGCGCTTCCGTACAGCAGTGGCCGTGCTCGCCGCAGTGAATCTGTTCAGCGCCGGCTGTGCGTTTTCCCAGAGCAGTCCCGAGGTTCGGGCCCTGAAGAACGAGGTCGAGGCGCTTAAAAAAGATCAGCAAGCCATGCAGAAGGACATCGAGCAGATCAAGAGCTTCCTCGAAGAGCGCGCCGGCATGCGCCGGCAGCCGCAGAATCTCGAGTTGAGCGTGGACGGCTCGCCCTACATGGGCGACAAGAACGCCAAGGTTACGGTGATCGAATTTTCCGATTATCAGTGCCCGTTTTGCGCGCGCCACTTCTCCAACACCCTGCCGCAGCTTGTGAACGATTACGTGAAGACCGGCAAGGTGAAATACGTGCTGCGCGATTTCCCGCTGCAGGGCCTGCATCCGGCGGCGCTGCGGGCGGCGGAGTCAGCGCACTGCGCCGGCGAGCAGGGCAAGTACTGGGAGATGCACGACCGGCTCCTCAACAGCCAGAAAGCGCTGGGCGAGAAGGAACTGCCGGAGTATGCCGAGGCGGTGGGGATCGACCTGCCAAAGTTCGAGCAATGCCTGAGCAGCGGGAAGTACGAGCCGCAAGTCCGCAAAGATGAGGAAGACGGTGGCAAGGCCGGCGTCTCCGGAACGCCCAGCTTTTTTCTCGGCCTCACCGAGAAGAACGAGACGAAGATCAAAGCAACGAGGATGCTGGTGGGCGCGCAGCCGTATCCCAGTTTCAAGGAAGCCATCGACGGCCTGCTCGCGTCCCAATAGGAACACTGCCTGGATTGCTGCCGCCCTTCACAACTTTCCGCCCTGGCGAGTTGCAGTAAAATACAGCCAAACCTCATAGGAGGCGCTGATGAAGCGTTACGCTCGCGGATTCATTGTGCCGGCGCTGGCGGCGGGCCTGCTCGGCTTATGGACTTTCGCCAGGCCGCAGCCGGCTCGTCCGCAGCAGACGCCGCTCGCTGCGCGGCGCGGAGGCGAAGCGCGGTTCCGCATTCTTTTAGGTATTGGCGATTCTGAGCCGGCGCGGTGGGACGGCTCGGTGCGAGTTGCCGGCGGCGCGATCAGCGCGATCGAGGTCTGGCGGCCCGGCGCGGAAGACCAGGTGGAGGGCCAGAGCTGGAAGGTTTCCACGCGGCGGCTGCCGCCGCGTCCGGCGCGGCCGGGAGCGCGGGGCCCGGTGGCGGAGAACGGAGTCATCGTGTCCGCCGAGCTGACCGACCCGGCGGCGAGATTTGACGTGCAGACGGCCCAGGGCAGCTTTTCCTTCCGCGCCGATCAAGTCGCTCTCGGGCAGGGTCTCAACGTCCTCGACGGCCACGCCAACATCGAGCGCGTCCCCTGGACCGCGCAGATCACCAGCTCCATCGAAGAGGAAGACTACCCCGCCGTGGCGCAAGCGGGTGACACGGTTTACATCGCCTTCGTGGAGTTCACGCACGGCAACCGCTCGCTGGAGTGGCCGCGACCGCTGACGGAGAAGCCAGGATCTTTCGAGGCGCTGGCGCGACCGGTCGGCGGCGACCAGGTGCGGCTTATCGAGTATTCAAAATCCCGACGAACCTGGAGCGCGCCCTATGCCGTCTCGCCCGCGCGGCAGGATATCTTTCGCACGGCGATCGCCGTGGACGGCGAGGGGCGCGTGTGGGTGATCTGGTCGGCCAACGTTGGCGGCAACTACGACCTCTACGCGCGCTGCCGCCAGGGGCGTCACTGGTCGGAGGAGATGCGACTCACGCAAGATCCGGGTCCCGACCTGAGCCCGGTCGCCGTGACCGACGCGGCCGGCGCGGTGTGGGTCGCCTGGCAGGGTTATCGCCGGGACAATTTTGAAGTGCTTGCAAAACGCCAGCAGGGCGAGGGCTTCGGCAAGGAGGAGCGGGTTTCCATCTCGCCGGGCAACGATTGGGCGCCGCAGATCGCCTCCGCGGGCAACGGCGAGGTGGCGGTAGTTTGGGACACTTACGACAAGGGCGACTACGACGTCTACCTGCGCCGCCTGCATTACAGCGGCAGCATCGGCATGGAGGCTCCTCTACCCATTGCTGCTACGCAGAAGTTCGAAGCGCGGCCGAGCGTCGCCTACGACGGCCGGAACCGCCTCTGGGTAGCTTACGAAGAGGGCTTTCGCGGCTGGGGCAAAGACTTCGGCGCTTATGAAACCACCGGCAGCGGCCTCTACCAGGGCAGCACGGTGCGGGTGAAGGTGCTGCAAGGCAGCCGCTACTTCACGACGGCGGACAAGCTGGAGGATACGGTCAACGTGACGCCCGTCGCGCAGCCGAAAGGCCGGGCCCGCGGCCGGCGCGCCCACTTCCTGGAACAGGCGGGCGCAGGGCGACCGGAGCTGCCCGACCCCGGGCTCGCTGCGCACCGTCCGCCGAGCCTGACGCCGTACCAGTTTTGGAATCGCTCGACCGGCTTGCCGCGCCTGGCGGCCGACGGCAAGGGCATCGTGTTTCTCGCTTATCGCTCGTCCGCGCCGCTCACGCGCGGGCCGCTCGGCTCGGTGTGGTTTGAAAACGTCGCTTATTTTGACGGCAAAGAGTGGACCGGCCCCATCTTCCTGCCGCACTCCGACAACCTTCTGGATAACCGGCCAGCGCTCGCTGCGATCGGTCCGGGCGATTTGCTGGCGGTGGGATCGACCGATCATCGATTCTCGCTCGCGCCGGGGCCGGCGGCCCGCCGCAACCTGGACGCCTACAACAACGACCTGGTTGCAGCCGAGATCGACACCGAAGCGCAGCCGAAAACCCCGGAGCTGGTCGAGATTCCCGCTGAGAAGCCGGAGGCGTCCTCGCCCGACGTGAGCGCCGAGCGGGAGCAGGTGGCGTTGCTGCGCAATTATCGCGTCAAGCTCGGCAAGGAGACGCTGCAACTGCTGCGCGGCGAGTTCCATCGCCATACCGAGCTGAGCGCCGACGGCGGCCGCGACGGCCCGCTGGTCGACGCGTATCGCTACATGATCGACGCCGCTTCCATGGACTGGGTGGGCTGCTGCGACCACGACAACGGGGGAGGCCGCGAATATAGCTGGTGGCTGACGCAGAAATACACCGATGCGTTTTACGTTCCCGGCCGCTTCGTACCGATGTTCAGCTACGAGCGCAGCGTGCGGTATCCGGAGGGGCACCGCAATGTTGTTTTCGCCCGGCGCGGCATTCGCCCGCTGCCGCGCCTGCCCAAAATGGCCGATGACTCGCCGCCCGGCCCCGCCCCGGACACGCAGATGCTCTACGAGTATCTGCGGCGCTTTGACGCCATCGTGGCCTCGCATACCTCGGGCACCGACATGGGCACCGACTGGCGCGACAACGACCCCAAGCTCGAGCCGGTGGTCGAAATCTACCAGGGCGACCGGCAGAGCTACGAGAGACCCGGCGCGCCGCGCTCCAATAGCGCCGGCGACTCCATCGGCGGCTGGCGGCCGCTGGGCTTCGTGTCGCTGGCGCTCCAGAAGGGCTACCGGCTGGGGTTCGAGTCGTCGAGCGATCACATCTCGACCCATATGTCGTACTGCAATCTATGGGTGACCTCGCCCACCCGCGCAGGCGTGCTGGAGGCGTTCAAGAAGCGCCGGGTTTACGGCTCGACTGACAACATCCTGGCGGAGGTCACCGCCGCCGGCCATTTCATGGGGGAGGAGTTCCGCGCGAGCGGCGCGCCCACCATCCACGTAAAGCTCGTGGGCACGGCCGATTTCGCGCGGGTCCACATCATCAAAGACGGCGATTACGTTTACTCGACCGAGCCGCGCTCGCGTACGGCCGATTTTTCCTGGCGTGACAACGCCGCCAAGCCGGGCGCTACCTCGTATTACTACGTGCGCGGCGAGCAGTCGAATGGCGAGCTGGTTTGGGTGAGCCCCATGTGGATCACGGTGGAGTAGACTGGTGGTCATGAAACCGCTCTGCCTTGCGCTTTGCCTGGCCGCCTTCGCTGCCGCCGCGCCGCTTCACGTCGAGCAGGCGGCGTTTCACGCCGGCGCGGACGGCGTTCCGCCCGGTTGGAAAACCTGGGCGGCGCGGCCCGAGATTGCGCCCCGCACGTTTGTGGACGGCGTCCACTATCGCGGGCGGCCCGGCGCGCTGGCCATCTCCGGCAACAGCAACGCGGCTGAATATGGCGGCTGGGAGTATACCGTAGGCACCATCGAGCCTGGCCGCTGGTATCGCTTCGTGGCCTACTACCGCGCCGAGGGTTTGCAGAATGAGCCGCTGCAAGTGGTGTCGAGGCTCGACTGGACGACCGCGCAGGGCAAGCGCGCCGGCGAGCCGGACTACGCTTACGCGGTGAGGCCGGAAGGTAAGTGGCGCCGCGTGACGCTGGACGCTCTGGCGCCGGAAGGGGCCGCGGCCGTAAAGCTCCAGCTTTTTCTCCAGAACGCTCCCTCCGCGACCGTGTGGTGGGATGATATTTCGCTCGACCAGATTCCTGCGCCCAAGCCGCGCACGGTTACCGTCGCTGCGGTGAATCTGCGCCCGCAGAACACCGGCTCGGCGGCGGAAAGCGTTCGGCAGTTCCTGGAGGTCGTTGACAAGAGAGTTCCGCGCAACGCCGACATCATCCTGCTGCCGGAGGGCATCACTGTGATAGGTACTGGCAAGAAGTATGCGGATGTCGCCGAGCCCATTCCCGGCCCTACCACGGCGCGGCTGGCCGCGGCGGCACGGCAACGGAAGGCGTACATCGTCGCCGGCATTTATGAGCGCGAGGGGCAGGCCATCTATAACACCGCCGTGCTGATCGACCGCGCGGGGAACCTGGCCGGCAAGTACAGAAAGGTTTACCTGCCGCGGGAGGAAATCGAGGGCGGGCTGACGCCGGGCAGCGACTTTCCGGTGTTCCAGGCCGATTTCGGCAAAGTGGGAATGATGATCTGCTACGACGTGTTTTACGCCGACCCGGCGCGGGCGCTGGCGCTGCGCGGCGCGGAGCTGATCCTGATGCCGATTTGGGGCGGCAACGAAGCTTTGGGCAAAGCCCGCGCCATCGAGAACCACGTCTTTGTGGCTACCTCGGGCTACGACTATCCAACCTACGTCATGGACCCTGTGGGGGAGATGCTGGCCGTGGCGCGCGATCGCGGCGCGGTTGCGGTGACCACCATCGACCTGAACCGCCGCTATGACGAGAAGTGGCTGGGCAATATGCGGGAACGCTTCATGAAAGAACTGCGACTGGACGTCAAAATGGAGCGGCCCGGCTTTACTGCTCCTTGAACAGATCGACCACCGCGTAGACGCCCATGGCCGGAATGCCGAACTCAGTGGCGCCTTCGCGGATCTCGTAGTCTTCGAGCTTGGCGTTTTCCATGCCGGCCGCCTGCAGCGTGCCTTTCGCGTACGACCCGAGCACGCGCACGTGCAGCCCATCGACATTGCGGCGGCCGTAATTGAGCAGGTGCAAGCGCGCGTGCGTGGCGTCGCCGGTAAGCCGGCCGATCACCACCTGGCTGCCGTA
>DASQHK010000810.1:0-5421 GCA_035632135.1 Bryobacterales bacterium | reverse complement strand
GACGTGGTGGCAGTCTGCGTGCCGCCGCGCTTTCATGCGGAAATCGCCCTGGCCGCTCTGGACGCGGGAAAGCACGTCTTCGTCGAAAAACCGCTGGCCCTTTCGCTCGAGGAATGCGATCGGCTGGTGGAGCGCTCCGCGCGCGCCCCGCAAAAAGCCATGGTCGGCTTCAATCTGCGCTGGCACCGGCTGTTGCGGCGGGCGCGCGAGCGGATCGCCCAAGGCGCTCTGGGGCCGATCGAGCTGATTCGCACGGCCTTCACGATGCGTCCTCCGGCAGACGTTTCCGAATGGAGAAAACGGCGGGAGACGGGCGGCGGAGTGCTGGCCGAGTTGGCCGTGCATCACTTCGACCTCTGGCGGTATCTCACCGGCAGCGAAGTGGAAGAGGTTTTCGCCGCCAGCCGCTCCGGACTGTGGGAAGACGAGACCGCCATAGTCACGGCGCGGATGGCGGGTGGCCCGCTGGCGTCCGCCATCTTTTCGGAACGTACCAGCAATACCAACGATGTCGAGATCTATGGACGGGACGGTTCCCTGCGGGTTTCCTGCTATCGCTCCGACAGCTTCGAGCTTCTGCCGGCCGGGAGCACGCCAGGCAGCGTCCGAACACGGCTGCGGCGGCTGGCCGGAACGCTGCAGGGATTGCCGCGCGCGGCGCTCGAGGCGCGGCAGGGCGGCGGTTTCCGCTCTACGTATCAGGCCGAGTGGCGGCACTTCCTGGACGCCATCCTCCACGACGGTCCGGTCAACTCCACCTTCCACGATGGCCGCTGCGCGCAACAGGTGCTGCTGGCCGCCACGGCCTCGGTTTTGCAAGGCCGGCCGGTGAAGGTCGCCTGACATCCAGAGGCGGCCGCGAAAGCTCGGCCGCTGCCGAGACGAAACAAATGTAACTGGGTTTGATATCTTGGAAGGAATGCCGGCGCCGCGTGGCCGGTGGGAGACGTTGCTGATGGGAGCCGACTGTGGATGATTCGCACTGCCCTGCGATCTCGGTGATTCTGATCACCCCCGATCGCTATCAGAGCCTGCGCAAAACGATCCGGCACCTGCGCGCCCAAAGCGTCCGCGACCGGATGGAAATTGTCGTTGTCACTCCGGCGGCG
Organism: Bryobacterales bacterium; assembly: GCA_035632135.1. Classification (GTDB taxonomy): domain Bacteria; phylum Acidobacteriota; class Terriglobia; order Bryobacterales; family JACQDG01; genus DASQHK01. The sequence goes on along the minus strand of DASQHK010000810.1, from coordinate 4,312 downwards.
GATTCTCTGGAGTTGGACGAGCGGGAGCTTCAGGAATTTTGCGGGCATTGCGTAGTGGAGGTGGGGCCGATCACCTCGGTGGGCCCCGCCTACGCGGCCGGCATTCGCCAGGCTTCCGCGCCGATTGTGGTGCTGGGCGAAGATCACTCCTTTCCCCAACCCGGCTGGGCCGAGGCCTTGTTGCGCGCCCACCAGCAATCCTGGGCCGTGGTCGGGCCCGTGGTGCGGAATGCGAATCCTGGCAGCAGGATGAGCTGGGCCGATTTCCTCATGGGCTACGCGCCCTGGCAGGAGCCCACGCCAGCCGGGGAGATGGACCACCTGCCAGGGCACAACAGCTCGTACAAACGTGAGATTCTGCTGCGCTATGGTGTGCAACTCGACTCCATGATGGAGGCCGAAAGCGTGCTGCACTGGGACCTGCGAAGAAACGGCCATCGCCTCTATCTCGAGCCGGCAGCGATCACCACGCACGTGAACTTCACGCTGCTCTCGTCATGGATTCAGGCGGTGTTCCAATCCGGGCGCAAGTTCGGAGCCTTTCGCGCAGGCAACGAGCGCTGGTCCTTAGCGCGGAGGCTGCTCTTCGCCGCCGCCGCGCCGCTCATCCCGCTGGTGCGGTTCCGGCGGATCCTGGCGGAGTTGCGCCGTCCGGGCCGGCCGAGCCATCGCCTGCCGGGCGTTGCGCCCCTGCTGCTGCTGGGTTTGACCGTGGATGGCGCCGGCCAGATGACTGGCTATGCTCTGGGGGCTGGGGCAGCTCGCGAGCAGCTTCTCTGCTTTGAATTCCATCGCTATCGGCATGTTCGAAAGCGTGACCGGCCTACGGAGGCCCTCTGATCGAGTTCTCGGTTATCATCCCAACCTACGGCCGTCCTTCCCAGCTAGCGGTGTGCCTGCGGGCGCTGGCTGGCCAGAGCTATCCCGGTGACTGCTTCGAGGTGATTGTTGTCGAAGATGGCGGCAACGGGAACTCCGCCGCCGTCGTGGATTCCTTCCGTGACCAGCTTCGGATTACCCGCCTGGAGCAGCCCCACGCCGGCCCGGCGGCTGCCCGCAATACCGGCGCGGCGCGCGCGGCGGGTCAATTCCTCGCCTTTACCGATGACGACTGCGCGCCCGACGCCGGCTGGCTGAAAAGCCTGGCCGCTCGCTTCGCCCAAGCGCCGGACTGCCTCATCGGCGGAAAAACGGTAAACGGCCTGCCGAACAACCCATACTCCGCAACCAGCCAGGCCATCCTCGATGTTGTGTATGAATACTATAATGCAACCCCCGATCGCGCGCGCTTCTTCGCCACCAACAACCTGGCCCTGCCCGCGGCGCGCTTCCGCGCCCTCGGCGGCCTCGATCCGGCCTTTGTGACCTCCGAGGACCGGGAATTCTGCGAGCGCTGGCTGCAGTCTGGCTACGCGATGGTATACGCCCGGGAAGTGGTGATTCGTCACATGCATGACCTGAATCTCGGCTCGCTGTGGCGCCAGCATTTCCATTATGGCTGCGGCGCCTTTCGCTTCCATCGGGTGCGCGCCCAGCGCCACTGGGGAAAGTTTCGGCCCGAGCTGGGATTCTACGCGGCCCTCCTTTCCTATCCGCTGAAGCATCTGGGCAGCGATGGAAGCCCGGCCCTCCTGCCGCTGCTGATGGTTGCCGAAACTGCAAACGCAGTTGGTTTCCTCTGGCAAGCGATACAGCCCTGACGGCGCGCAGTTACCCCGCGCCGCCTTGGGGTATACTTTCCTGGTTACCCGCCGAATCACTCCCGACCTAACCGGCAGAAGAATAAAGCCTTCGGGAATCGGTCTCCAATTGAGGACACAACCGGTCCTTTTTGTCCGCTCCGGCCTGTCGTCTAGCTCTCCAGTCGCCCTGGCCAGAATCCACGACATAGAAGTCGCCCACCGAGCCCGAAGAGGGGTCTACGGGGTTACATCAAGGGATGAATCGCCGATTCGACATTTTGCCCTTCCTCCCCGGCGGTCCGTTTGTGGAGAATTGCCGACTCGATCCGGCCACCTCGTTCCGAAGGCGGCTGGATCCCACCCTGCGCCGGGTTTCGCTGAGGCGATCGTTCGATGCGCCTTAGCCAACTGGGCGTTGCGGCGCTTCTGCTGGGGCGAGCAAGCATATTTGCGGGCCCGGTCTTGGCAGGCACGCTGGATGTTGTAGTCGTAGATCGAGCGGATCGGCCTGTTCCGGGAGTGCAAATTCAGCTTAGGATTGGCCCGGACGTCGTTTCCTCGGCCCAAACCAATCAGAACGGGGAGGCTCGATTCAAGGACCTGAAGCCCGCCCATTACGACCTGCTGGCCGCGAAGGAAGGCTTTGAACCCGCGCAAAAGAACGATCTCAATCTGACTGGGGCTGACTTGACCTCCCTCGAATTGACTCTGGTGCCTACGCTTACCAGGCGAGACAGCATCGATGTAAAGGCCAGCACGGGGCCGGTGGAAGAGGCATCATCCTCCCCGAATCAGTTGCCGCAGGAAACAGTCAAGCAGCTTCCGGGCGGGCCCGCGACGGTTGCTGACGCTCTACCCCTATTGCCAGGCGTGCTTCGATCGCCTGGCGGAGGGCTGGTGGTCTCCGCCAGCGGCGAGCATCGCAGCGCCCTGATCGTGAACTCCGCCGACGTGACCGACCCGGCCACGGGGCAGTTCGGGCTGACCGTACCCATCGATGTCGTCGAGGCGCTGAATGTCTATCAGACGCCATTCCTGGCGGAGTACGGAAGGTTTACAGCAGGCCTGGTGTCGGTGGAAACGAGGCGCGGGAGCGACAAGTGGAAATGGGAATTGAACGATCCGTTTCCGGACTTCCGCATTCGCAGTTGGCAATTGCGCGGGTTGCGCGACGCGACCCCGCGTCTCAATTTGGAAGGTCCGCTTGTGGCAGGGAAGCTTTACTTCTCCGAAGGATTCGAATACGAGGCCCGCAAAACCGAGGTCTACGAACTCCCCTTTCCATACAATCAGAAAAAAAAGGAAGGGTTCAATTCCTTCGCACAACTGGATTGGATCGTATCCAGCAAGCAGTTGCTCACTGCGACAGTCCACGTCGCTCCGCAGCGGCTGGATTTTGTGAACATGGATTTTTTCAATCCCCAACCGACCACCCCCGAGGCCGGCACCCGCAACTACACGGCAACCCTGGCTGACAAGCTGACCCTGTTGGGAGGCGTCTTCGACAACACCCTGTCCTTGACACGCTTTGGAGCCCGGGTCTGGGGACAGGGGCAGCAGGACTTTACGATCACCCCGGAGGGCAACCGTGGAAGCTACTTTGCACAACAGCACCGGCAGGCTTCCAGGTTTAGTTGGACCCCGACTTATTCCTTCGCTGCCCTGCAGTGGCTCGGGACGCACAACTTCAAGGCCGGCTCCTATCTCGCCGAGACCAGCGACAACGGGCAGGTGAGCGACCACCCCATTGACATACTCAACGCCAGCGCGCAGTTGTTTGAAAGAATCGATTTCACCGGCGGGCAGCCGTTCAGGATGTGGGACGTAGAGATGGCGTTCTTCGGCGAGGATCACTGGCTGATTTCGCCGACCCTCGCCCTGGATTTGGGAATTCGCACAGAGTCCCAACGATTGTCGGAGAGTTTTCGCGTAGCGCCCCGCGCGGGAATCGCCTGGACGCCCTCCACCCGCACAGGCACAGTGATCCGCGCGGGCTTTGGGTTGTTTTACGATCGCGTACCGTTGAACGTCTACTCGTTTAACCGGTATCCCAACGAGATGGTCACGTTTTTCGGCGCCGCGGGTCAGGTATCGGCGGGACCGTTCTTGTACCAAAACGGTCTGGGCGCCGTCCAGGCCCGATTCCCGTTCGTTTTTCAGGAACCCGCGGTGGGCAATTTTTCTCCGCGCAGCGCTACGGGAAGCGTGCAGATCGAGCAGCCGCTCTCGGAACATCTGAAACTGCGGATCGGTTACATGCAAAGCGAGTCGGGCGCGCTGGTCGTTTTGAATCACATCGCGCCGGATCCGGTTACCAGCACCGGAGCAAACCTGCTCACGGGCAACGGGCAGGCCCGCTACCACCAGTTCGAGGCTACGGCGCGGTTACGGCTAAACGACAAACGCGAGTTATTCTTTTCGTATGTGCGCAGCACGGCGCGTGGCGATTTAAATGATTTCGCCAATTACCTCGGTACTTTCTCAGCGCCTATCCTTAGAAACAATCAATTCGGTAATCTGCCGGCCGATCTGCCGAACCGGTTCCTGGCGTGGGGTCTCGTGCAGTTGCCCCGGTCGTTCCGGATCGCCCCACTCGTTGAGTACCGCAACGGATTCCCCTACGCCGTAAC
>DASQHK010000809.1:0-3020 GCA_035632135.1 Bryobacterales bacterium | reverse complement strand
TGGAAAACACATAATTGCCGCTCTCATTGGTGGCCGTCGAGCGGCTGACGCTGGTGTTGGTTTCCGTGATCGTCACCTTGGCGTTCGGAACCGCCCCTCCCGATGCATCGGTGATGGTTCCAAGCAAAGTGGCGTTGACCGCCTGCGAGTAGCCAGCAGCGGCGGTCAGAATGAACAGCACGAAACACAATGTCAAATGACGTATACCCATCAAACCCTCCCGTAATCCCCAGGGCGGGGATTTCCCGTTTCAAACCTGCTGCTGGAAGCAATATACACCTGGTGGCTGAGGTATGGGAAGGGCTATGGCTTTTCGGTAAGTGTTAACTCTGATTGCCAGGGCCTGGCGTTGCGGCCCAGCAGGCTACTTCTTGGTCTTGGGAGGGTTGATCATGATGTGCGCGCCGGCTGTCCCGGCCATCATCAGCCAGGGCGCATTTTCGGCGGGGCGGGTGGACAGCCCCGTGGACTCCGGCGTCGCATAGGGCAGGTAGATCACCCACCGCAGGTAGGGGTCGTTCACTTTCCCGGCGCTCGCGTCGAAGCCGCTGCCGGTCAGCACGTAAAGTGTCCGCGGCTGGCGCGGCATGGCGAGCTTGCCGTCGGCGATCTCCTTCCATCGGATGTCGTTGCGCGCTTTCCCGGTGATTCCCTGGGCCACCAGCTCCCGGCCGCGGGCCATGTAAGGTTCGAGGTCCTTGTGGTAACACGCCACGCTGAACTGTTTCTTGTTCGGGTCGCTGGCCAGGCAGATCATCTCGTTGCTGCCCTCGCGAAGCGTGACCAGCTTCCCCTGCGCGTCATAACCGAGAACCACCGCGCCGGCCCGCAGTTCCGCGGGCGCGGCCAGCACCGCGGAAGCGATCTGCGCCGCCGCCGGCGGCACGTCCGCCGCGGTGCACAGCCCTGACCCCAGCAGCCCAGCTAAAAGCAACGTAGGAATTGTTCTCACTTGGAATCCTTTCCCGTGGCCATTTTACAACGAAACACCGCAAGCCGCCGCAGTGAGGCGGGCGTTCGGTCTTACTTTCGCCGCCTCACGGCTCCCCGATCCATTCGACGTCCACAATGCCGGCCTCCCGCAAGAACCGGAAATCCGGATCGCCCGTCACCAAGGTCGCGCGCTCCCGCACCGCCGTGGCCAGGGCAAAACCATCGGCGTACGAGATAGAATACTGGCTCTTCCATCGCGCCGCGTCCAGGATCAGATCGTTCGGCGCACCGACTATACGCACCGGCACCCTCTCAACATCATCCAGAAACTGCTCTGCCTCGCCTCGCGCCCTCTGCTTCGCAAGCAAATAGTACACCTCGCCCACGTTGACCATGCTCATGATCAGATCGAGTGTGCCCGTCTCAGCGGCGCTCAGCAGCGCCCGAACTTTGGGAGCCGACGGTTCGCCCCGCACCCAGGCCGCCACGGCCCAGGAGTCTAAGACTTTGGCCATTGCCCTCGCGCGCGGGCCTCATCGCGCTCGATTTCCCAACGATGCTCGCGTTCCAGCTCTTCGAGAATGTTAGTGCCTGCCAAAGCGCCTTCCCACCGCCGCCAGCGGGCGGCCATCTTCTGAAGTTGAATGGTTCCATCCTCTACGGTTACGGCCAATTCCGTCCCCTCGGCGATGCCCAGTTGCTCACGTATCGCTTTCGGCAGCGTGATCTGCCCTTTCGACGATACCTTTGTCTTTAACATACTGATCCTACTTGTCTTACTTAATGGTAAGGAAACCTCGAGGCAGAAGTCAAACCATCCAGAAAAATTTTTATGCGCCGTTGCATCGCATAGTCTATAATATCCATCAAGATAAGGGTGATTGCGCCGGGCCGTGCCCTTGCGGCGCGCTCGGAGGACTTGTATATGGCGACTGCCGTCGTGCCTGAAACGGACCGCTGGAGCCACCTCCCGGCCGAGGTGAAGAACGATCTGGACGTCTACGAGACCGAGCTGCGCCGCGTGCAGCAGGGCCTCATGCCGGAGAAGGTGTTTCTGGAGTTCCGCCTGCGCCACGGCGTTTACGGCCAGCGCCAGCCCGGCGTGCAGATGCAGCGCATCAAGATCCCTCTGGGTATGCTCAATACCACCCAGATGGAGCGGCTGGCCGAGCTGGCCGAGGAATACTCCGACGGCGTCTGCCACGTCACCACGCGCCAGGATATCCAGCTTCACTTCGTCAACATCAACGACACGCCCAACCTGATGCGCCGCCTCGCCGAAGTGGGCATTACCACGCGCGAGGCCTGCGGCAACGTGGTCCGCAACGTCTCCGCCTGCCCTCAATCGGGCGTCTGCCGCGAGGAGGTTTTCGACACCACGCCCTACGCCCGGGCCATGGCGTACTTTATGCTCCGCCATCCCGACGCGCAGAATTTCGGCCGCAAGTTCAAGATCGCCTTCTCCGGCTGCGACGATAATCCCTGCGCGCTCGCCATGATGCACGACATCGGCGCCATCGCCAAAGTGCGTGAAGTGGATGGCAAGCTCGAGCGCGGCTTCAAGGTGGTGGTCGGCGGCGGTCTCGGGCCGCTGCCCTATCAGGCCAAGCTCTACAGCGAATTTATCCCCGCCGCGGAAATGCTCCCGCTCGGCCAGGCGATCGCCCGCGTCTTCGCGCGCCTCGGCGAGAAGAAGAACCGCGGCCGCGCCCGCATGAAGTTCCTCATCGGGCAACTGGGCATCGACGAGTTCATCCGCCTGGTCCGCGAGGAGCGCGAGAAGCTGCCTTTCGATCCCCGCTGGACCAGCTACCTCGCCGAAGCCGAAGCTTTCCGCGAGGAGCCGCTGCTGCCTCCCTCGCTGCTCGACCCTGTCGGCCGCAGCCCCGAGTTTCTCCGCTGGGTGCGCATCAACACCCGCTCCCAGCGCCAGCCCGGCTACTCCGCTGTCACCGTCTATCTGCCGCTCGGCGACATCAGCTCCGACCAGATGCGCGGTCTCGCCCGCCTTTGCCGCCAGTACACGCGCGACACCGTCCGCACCACCGTCGAGCAGAATATCTTCGTCCGCTGGATCCCCAGCGGCG
>DASQHK010000808.1:0-5084 GCA_035632135.1 Bryobacterales bacterium | reverse complement strand
TGGACGAGGCGGTCGCCGCCTATCGGGAGGCGCTGGAAGAGAGGACGGGCGAACGAGTGCCACTTCAATGGGCGATGACTCAGAACAACCTCGGGAACGCGCTATCGAGTTTGGGATAGCGGGAGAGCGGGACGGAGCGGCTGGAGGAAGCGGTTGCGGCCTATCAGGAGGCGCTGAAGGAACGGGCGCGCGAACGCGTGCCACTGCAATGGGCGATGACGCAGAACAACCTCGGGAACGCGCTAGCGAGGCTGGGAGAGCGGGAGAGCGGAACAGGGCGGCTGGAGGAGGCGGCCGCGGCCTATCGGGAGGCGCTGAAAGAATGGACGTGCGAGCGCCTGCCGCTGCAATGGGCGACGACGCAGAACAACCTCGGGAACGCACTAACCCGTTTGGGAGGGCGGGAGGGCGGAACGGAGCGGCTGGAGGAGGCGGTCGCGGCCTACGTCCGGGCCCTTGAGGTGTTCACCCCCGATAATGCCCCCAACTATCAATCGGCGGCTCTGTCGGGCTTGACCCTTGCCAGGAAACTGCTGGCTGCCCGCCGCCCCAATTCCGATAACTGAATCGCGCGGCGTCCGAGCACGCGCGGGGATCTACACGGAAAACAAGCCCCCTTCACCGCAGCGAATTATCCACCTCCGCCAGCCAGTCCGGCCTCTTGAGCACCTCCCGCGGGCGTGGCCCGTCGGGCGGGCCGATGATGCCGTCCTTCTCCATCGCGTCCAGGATGCGCGCCGCGCGGCCATAGCCCAGGCGCAGCCGCCGCTGCAAGGTCGACGTGGACGCCTTACCCATTTCTAATACCACGCGCACCGCGTCCTCATACATGGGATCTTCCGCGCCCGCGTACTCGGCGTCCGCGTCCTCCTCCGCCGCGCGGTCCTCCTCCTTCGGCGGCGGCGCGAGATACTCGTTCTCGTAGACGGCCTCCGACTGCTCCTTCCAGAAGCTCACCACGCTCGAGATCTCCGACTCGCTCACATAAGGCCCGTGCACGCGGATCATGCGCCCCGAGCCCGGCGGCGAGTACAGCATGTCGCCGCGCCCCAGCAGCGCCTCCGCGCCCATCGAATCGAGAATGGTCCGCGAGTCCACCCGCGTCGCCACGCGGAACGAGATGCGCGCCGGGAAATTGGCCTTGATCAGCCCGGTGATCACGTCCACGCTCGGACGCTGCGTAGCCAGCACCAGGTGAATGCCCACCGCGCGTGCCATCTGCGCCAGCCGCGTGATCGACTCCTCCACGTTGTTGCCCTCGAGCAGCATCAGGTCGGCCAGCTCGTCGATCAGGATCACGATGTAGGGCAGCGGCTCGGCCGGTTCCTCGGCCTCCTCCTGGTCGAACAGCGTCAGCTCCTTGTAGGCCCGCGAGCGAATCTTGCGATTGTACTGGTCGATGTTGCGCACGCCCTGCGTGGCCAGCAGCTTCAGCCGCCGCTCCATCTCGAGCGTGGCGTTGCGCAGCGCGTACGACGCTTTCTTCAGGTCCGTGATCACCGGCGTCAGCAGGTGCGGCACCTCCTCGTAAAGGCCCAGCTCCAGGCGCTTGGGGTCCACCATGATGAACCGCACCTCGTCCGGCGTGGCCTTGTAAAGGATCGACATGATCAGGCAGTTCATCAGCACGCTCTTGCCCGACCCGGTCGAGCCGGCGATCAGCAGGTGCGGCATCGCTTCCAGGTTCGTCACCCGGATGCGCCCGTTGATGTCTTTGCCGAGCGAGATGGTGAGATGCGACGTGGAATCCTGAAACTCCGGCGACTCGATGATCTCGCGCAGGCTGATCACCTCGCGGCGCTTGTTCGGCACCTCGATGCCCACCGTCGATTTGCCCGGAATCCGCTCGATCAGGATCGACTCGGCCTGCAAGCCCAGGCACAGGTCTTCGGCGAGGTTCGTGATGCGGCTGTATTTCACGCCGGCTTCCGGCTTGTACTCGAACGTGGTCACCACCGGCCCCGGGTTGATCTGCGTCACGCCGCCCCGCACGTTGAATTCTTCGAGTTTCGAGCGGATCAGCACCGCCGTGTGCTTCAGCTCCTCTTCGTCGTAGGGATTGCGGCCCGCCGGCGGATCGAGCAGCGTGGTCGGAGGAATCGTGAAAGTGGGCGCCGCGGCTTTCGCGGACGCCGCCTTGCGAGCGGGCCGCGCTGCGGCGGGTTCCGGCGCAATCTCCCGAGCCGGCGGCTGCTCCGGCGCCAGCGGAACGATCGGCGGGGCGTCATCGTGCGCCGGCTGCTCCGCCGGCGCCTTCTCAACCGTTACGCGGGCCGCCGGTGTCGCTCCGGCTTCAGCCGCCCTGGCCGCGGCGCGAGCGGCGGCAGCCGCCGCGCGCGCCTGGCGCTTCTCCTCCGCCCGCAGCGCCGCCGCCTCGCGCCGCTGCTCGCGCCACGCGCTCCATCGCCCGGCCCAACGCTCGCGCCAGCGGCCCGCAAACGCAAACCGCCGCCCCAGCCACGCGCCGAACCGCGCCAGGCTGAACGTCGTGAGCAGATACAGCGACAGCGTCGCGCCGATCAGGATTGCAATCACCGCGCCGGTGGCGTTGAAAACGTCGAGCAGATCATCCGCCAGGATGCGCCCCGTCAGGCCTCCCATCTCCGTTGTCTGCTTCCACAGGTAGGCCGTCGGGTATACGGCCAGCGCCGCGCACGCGCTCGAAACGAGCAGCGCCGCCCCGATCGGTTTGGAGATCTCCACCTCTTCGGAGCGAATCCACTTCCAGCCGAGCGCCAGCAGCAACAACGGAATCAGGAAAGCGGCCAGCCCGAGAAGCTGAAACGTCAGATCGGCAGTGTACGCCCCGGGATACCCGAGCAGGTTCTGCGGGCGCGGCCACGCGGTCGCCGTGTTCCACGAGGGGTCGAGCGGATTATACGATTCGAGACTCAGACCCAGCGCAACCGCCGCGGCCAGCAGCAGCAACCCGACCACCTCGTTCAAACGGTGGTGGCTGGTGGGTGAAAGAATTGTCATTCCTCTTCTGCCCCGCCCGCTCGTTGGCGGCCGCTGGCGGACGGCCTAAAGATGAGCGGCGGGGTCGCGGAGGAATAAAGCCAGAGCGACTATTATTATGCCACAGATGATCCGGTACCAGACGAAAAACTTCAGCGTCCGCGTTTGCAAATAGCGGATAAAAAAAGCAATGGCGGCATAGCCGGTGATAGCGCTTACCAGTGCGCCGACTCCGAAGGCCGCCCGCATATCCGGCGCGAGGCCGCCCGCTTTCACGATGTTCCAGCCGGCCTTCAGCGCCGCGCCGGCAATCACCGGCGTGGCCAGCAGAAAGGAAAACCGCGCCGCCGCCTCCCGGTTCACGTCGCGCAGCAGCGCGGCGGCGATGGTAACCCCCGAGCGCGACGTTCCCGGCACCACCGCCAGCGCCTGCCACGCGCCGATGGTTACCGCATCGCCCAGGCTTACCTTCCCCAGGTCTTTCTGAAACCGTCCCCGGACCTCCGCCCACCACAGCAGCAGCCCGATCCCAATCATCATCGCCGCGACGATGTACGGGCTGCGCAACGTGCTTTCGGCGTAGTGCTCGAGCGCCGCGCCCGCCACCGCCGCCGGAATGGTCGCGATCACCAGAAACCAGAACAGCCGTGGGTTTTGGTCGAGATCGTCCGGCGCGCCGAGGCGCACGCCAAATCCCAGCAGCAGCAGCTTCACCCAGGTCCGCGCAAAGTAGGCCGCCACGGCCGCGAGCGTGCCGACATGCAACGCCACGTCGAACGTCAGCCCCGGGTCACGCCAGCCCATCACCCACGGCACCAAAATCAGGTGCGCCGTACTGCTGATGGGCAGAAATTCCGTGATGCCCTGGACCACCGCCAGGACAATCGCCTGATAGAGAGGCATAAAAGGCGGGCGGTTTCCTAGTCGCTTTCCGGGACCACTCCCTTCGGTCGTGGCTGCGCCGCTGACCGCACGGTACTGGTTTGCAGAGCCGCGACCAACGGGAGCGGTTTGGCATCGCGCAGGGGCATTTTGCGCCGGAAACTAGCTAGCGATGCACGGCCAGCACTTCGGGCGCATGCGGCTTCGGCGCCAGCAATTCCACCAGGCCGCCGTCCGCGCCGAATTCGAGCGGCACGGGCTCGCCCACGATCTCGAGCAGCGGGTTCGTGCGGATCTCCTCGCGCAGGTTCTCGCTCAGCATCAGCTCGTCCAGCTCCATCGTGTTGCGAATCCAGCCCAGCGTGGCGTCCTTGGTATCAATGCGACCCAGCGTGGGAACGACCTTTTCCAGGCAGTCGCGGTCGGTCGGAAAATGGATCGGCGTGGCGCACATGCGCGTGGTCGAGGCGGTGAGCGCGTTGAGCTGCGTCGGCACCGGGTCCATTTTGTTGTAGAGCCGGTCGGTGAGCACGTCGGCCATGCCCAGGCCCACCGCGTTGCCATAGCTAAGAGGCGTCAGGTCGCGCACGAAAATGCGCATGATCTTCGGCGCGTTCGGCCACACGTTATTCTCCCCGGTCACCGAGCGGTTCACGATCTTGGTGTCCATGCCGGCGCCGCTGATGTTCTTCCCCATCTCGTCGACAATCAGCAGATCGATCTCTTTCACCGGAATCCGCGGCGCCCACGACTTCACCCGCTCCAGCAGCTCCTCCTCGCGCCGTTCCATGTCCTCCACGCCCAGCGCGTGCACCTCGGCGGTCGAGTGATAGGCGTCTTCGAGAATTCCGAGGCCGCCGAGCATCTTACCAGTACTCAGAACCTTCCGCCCCACGCTGCGGATCACCCGCTCCATGCCGATGCGCACCGCGAAAGTGTGATACCGCTGCGCCCCGGCGTACTTGCCCAGGCCGATGGCCATCATCTTGTGCACGCCGCTCTCGAGCTTGCCCGCGAAATCCGTGTGCCACTTGATGCGGCTCAGCAGCATCACGCCGTCGCTCTCGTAAGCCGTGCGCGACATCACTACCTCGATGCCCTCCGGCGTCTGCCCCAGCGGCATCACGTCGAGCGAGCTGACGATCGGACATCCCATGGTCTCTTCGATGATGCCGTAGTGCGCCAGCACGTCCGCCTGGCCCTCCGCCGTCGCCGCGCCGTGGCTGCCCATCACCGGGATAATG
>DASQHK010000807.1:0-5759 GCA_035632135.1 Bryobacterales bacterium | reverse complement strand
CGGAAGCGTCCCGCACGGCCCCCCCGATGCGCGAAGACACTTGCCCATAGAGCGCAGCGCCGCAAACTAGAAACGCCAGCATCACCACCACTTGGCCCTTACCTGACATCGTGGACCTCCTCACCCGTGGAATATCCACTTGGCTTATCACGCCGTCCGCGACACTGTCAACCTTACCTGACGTAACCAGGTAACCTGGCCTGCCATCATCGCTCATCGCCCTCCCGCCCCGACTGTGCTACACTCGACCTTGCCTGCGCCTCATGCGAGTCCTGTGGCTGTTGTGTCTCCTCGCCGTTCCCAGCGCGGCCTCCCACTGCCCGCCTTCCTCCCTGACGCCGGATCAGGTCCAGGCCCGCTTCGGCCAGCTCAGCGACCACGCCCGCGCGTCGTTCCAGCAGGGTGATTTCGCCAAAGCCGCGGATGATTTTCGCCAAGCCGTTTGCCTGGCCCCCGCCAGCGCCGATGCCTGGCACGGTTTAGGTATTGCTGAGGCCGCCGCAGGCCGGTTCGCTCGTGCTTACGAAGCCCTTGAAAGCGCCAGCCGGCTCGCGCCGCGTGATTTCACCATCCTGCTCGCCCGCGCCCAGGTTGAGATCTCGCTTGGCCGCTTTGCCCTGGTCCGCCGCACCTTGTTCGAGGCTGCGCAGATCGAGCCGCCGGGCGCCCGAGCCGCCGGCATCCACGCCCAGCTCGCCCGCACGTTGTTTCAGCAGAAGCAATCGGACCTCGCCCTGGCTGAGCTTCTGCGCGCCGGGCAAGCCGGCGGCGCCGGCCCCGACGCGGTCTTCTTGCAAGCTCGCCTTGAAAACACTCTCGGCGCCTTTCCCGACGCCGTTCGCGACGCCTCGCGCCTCGAGCAAGAACCCAGTCTCTCAGACAGCGTTCGCGCTGCCGCTGCCGCGGTGGCCGGCCTTGCCTGTCGGAATCTTCTCCAGCCAGACAACGCCATGCGGCACTTGCGGCTGGCCGTCCAGCTCGGTCCCTCCGATCTCGGCGTCATCCTCGAGAGCGCCTATCTCGTCCTTTCCGAGATCTATGCCGAAAAGCAAGACCCACTCGCCGCCCGGCAGGTGTTAGAGCAGGGCCACAAGGCTTTGCCCGATTCGCCCAAGCTCGCACTCGCCCTCGGGCGCACGCTCGCCGAAGCCGGCGACCCCGCCGCGGTACCTGTATTGAAACAGGTGTCAGCGAAATTTCCCGCCGAGCTCGATGCCTACAAGTGGCTGGCCCAAGCCCATGCTTCCCTGGGCGAGACCAAGCTCGCCACCGCAACTCTCCTTGATCTCGCCCGCCTCCGCCCCGGCTATCCCATGATCGGCGTGATGATCGCCCAGTCCGTGCTGCGCCAAGACCCGCCCGATTACCCCCAGGCCCTCGCTTACCTTGCCCTCGCCGAAAAGTTTTCCCCTGCCGACCCCGACATTTACTACCTGCGCGGCAAGATTTGCATCTCCCTCGGCCGCTACCCGGACGCCATCGCCCCCCTGCGCCGCGCCATCGCTCTTGTGCCTAATATGGCCAATACATACTACTTGTTAGGGATCGCCTATCAAAAACTCGGCCAGCACGCCCTCGCCCAACAACAATTCGAGCGGATGAGTTACCTGAAAACCGCCGCCAACTCCCCTGAGTTGTCTCCGTCCAACCGCTGAGTCTGCCTGCTCGCGGCCCGGCTGGGAGGCCTGCTTGCCACCCCATGCCGCCGGAACCCGCGCCTTTCAACTCCTCACCCTCCCCAGGCTCCCCGCCGGTTCCCGACCTGGCGGAGAAAAAGTTGGAAACTACGCTTTCCGGTCAGCCAGTCTTCCGTTTCACGAACCCCTGCCGCTCCGTTTGTTGACAGTCCCGCCCCATCCGCCCCTCGCCCTTATCCGCAACATTTCGCGACTTCTGCGCAGTCTGAGCCGTTCTCCAGTTTGAGCGGAGAACGCTGGGGTGCCACCGCGAACCCCCGTTCTCAACGCCCCACCAGGCCGTTTCTGCCGCCTGTTTCTCCGTTTTCTCCAGTTGACAGGTCGCGTTTGTTGACAAGGGGGTTACGCACGGCCTGCCTGAGCAACGTTATACTAACCGGACGCCTCACGCAGTGATACAGTAAGAGTCTTAGTGATTTCGGGTACATTCGAGCCGAAGTCGTTGAGTCGGATTACACACCGAGGCTTGTCCAGGCGCGATTGAACCTCTTCGAAGTTCGCAGCCGATTGGTAGCCGACTACGCCCAGTACATCAGCGGCTTCATCCATATTCGTGACCAGAAAATCCGTCAGCACGTGGAGGGCAGCCTTGAATCCGGTCTGCTGTGGCCCGATCCCCTTGTCCAGCTCAATCCAGCCTTTGAGCCTGGCGATTCGATCGACGATCTGGTCGCTGCCGGCCAACCCGAGCGGCTTGAAGCTTCCGTGCATGGGGCGCCCGGTCCCGTCCAAAGTACCCCGGGTCCCCACTTTCAGAACTCGGTTCCATAACTCCCCCTTGCGCTCGTTATTGTCTGTGTCGGTGACTGCGGCCAGGTGCTGAAACGCGGTGGGTTCAACATCCTGCTCTGTCCACTCCCACGGCCTGCCATTCGGCGCGCTCGGCTTTTCGTGCCGCTCGTTCGTGCCTCTCTTGCATGGATCTGACTTGCTCTCGTTCTTCGTGCGCCCTGTCATGGAGTTGCTGGACTCTCTCCTTCTCAGCATGTTCGGCTTCAGACCGCGTGTTGCTCCTCCCAATATTCCACGGCTCTACCCCTCTTGCGGTCACCATATCACCTCGCGGCGACCCCTGGAATCTCCGCTGACCTTTTTCACTGTTTGGCGTGATCCTGCTCTTAGTTCTGGGCCTCTCGATTGCAGTGGCTTTTGGCCAATGCGGCCGCCAAGGGCACCCGGTCGACATCGGCCGCGAAACCGCCTCCTCCCAAATTGGTGTTGCAGCCGCCCAACTTTTTCCTGCCGTCTACGTCTAACTCGTGTGACCTTTCTGTTTCAAGATCTGCGATACGCGTTACGGACCCTTTTGAAGAGCCCGGGGTTCGCGCTGGTGGCGGTGGCGACGCTGGCCATCGGCATCGGCGCGAACGCCGCCATTTTCAGCTTCGTTGACGGCGCGCTGTTGAAGCCGCTTCCCTATGCCGAACCGGATCGAATCGTCATGGTTCGCGAAAAGCCACCGGGAGGGGGCAGAAACGGCATCTCGACACTGAACTACCTCGACTGGCAAAAGCAGAATACGGTCTTCGAGTACATGGCCGCGCAGACCGGCGGTTCTGTGACGCTCACCGGCATCAACGATCCGGTGAAGCTGCGAGGGGCGCGTTCGTCGGCGCACTATTTCGATGTTCTTGGGGCCAAAGCGGCGCTCGGCCGCACCTTCGCAGCGGATGAGGACCAGCCGGGGAAGGACCACGTCGCCATTCTCACCCATGCCCTATGGGAAACGCAGTTCGGAGCCGACCCGGCCGTGATCGGCCGCTCCATTCTGCTCGACGGCGAGCCCACCACGGTGATCGGCGTCATGCCGAAGGGCGTATTCGATCGGGGCTATACGCAGATCTTCCGTCCGCTGACGTTCCAGCCGCAAAACATGACGCGCAATTTCCATTGGTTTGTCGCGTTTGCCTTGCTAAAGCACGGTGTTTCGCTCGACCAGGCCCGGGCGCAAATGGACGCGATTGGAGCGCGCATCGCGCACGATTACCCGGATTCGAACAAGGGATGGGGCGTCGGACTGGACCGTTTCGCGGATGTCATTGTCGGCAACCAGTTGCGCCAATCGTTGTATGTGCTGCTGGCGGCGGTCGGCATGGTTCTGCTGATCGGTTGCGCCAACCTGGCGAATCTGACGCTGGCGCGGGGCATGGCGCGAGAGCGGGAGGTCGCCATCCGATCGTCGCTCGGCGCGGGACGCTGGCGGTTGATCCAGCAGTTCCTGACGGAGAACGTGCTTTTGTCGGTGTTTGGCGGCACGCTCGGCGTAGCCCTCGGGTATGCCATCATGGCCGGACTGAAAATGGCGCTGCCCCCGCTCAGCTTGCCCCGAGAGGCGAACGTCGCGATGGACGGACGTGTGCTGCTGTTCACGCTGGCGCTGTCCATCCTCACGGGCATCATCTTCGGCCTCGTGCCCGCGATTCAGGCCACGCGGCCGAACCTGGCAGCCTCCCTGAAAGAAGGCGGGCGTGGCGCAAGCGCGGGCGGCGCACAGCAGAAGCTGCGCGGCGCTTTGGTGGTAACGGAAGTGGCGCTGGCCTTCGTGCTGCTCACCGGCGCCGGTTTGCTGATCCGGAGTTTCTTCCGAATGCAGCAGATGGATCCTGGATTCGATTCCACCAACGTGATTACGGCAGGGCTGCCCATCCCCGACAAGCGATTTCCCGATCCCGCTCAACTCAACGCCTATCTCCACCAGATTGTGGACCGGGTGGAAGCGCTGCCGGGCGTGCGTGACGTCGCCACCACTTCGGCATTGCCCCTCCAAGGTTGGGGCTACGGGATGCCCTTTCAGATTGCCGGCCGCCCGATGGTCGATCGCGCGAACCGCCAAGCCTGCTTCTTCAAGATGATAAGCCCGTCGTACTTCCGCGCGCTCGGCATGAAGCTGCGCAAGGGGCGCGCGCTCGGCGACCATGACGTCAAGGGCACGCCGCCGGTCACGGTGATCAATGAAACCATGGCGCGGAAGTTTTTCCCGATGGAGGAGCCACTGGGCAAGCGTATCCTGGTGCAGGAGATCGTTCCCGGCAAAACGCAGTTGGGTCCCGAGATTCCCTGGGAAGTGGTGGGCGTCGTGGCCGATGAAAGGGTCAACAGCTTGGACGACAAAGGCGACAATCCCGGCATCTACGTGACCAATGAACAAAGCCCCGCATACTTCCAGGCCCTGATCGTACGAGCCGCCACGAACCCGTCTTTGCTGCAACAGGCGCTTCGCAAGGCCGTGCGGGAGATCGACAAAAATCAGCCGCTGACGGACATCAAGACTTTGGAGCAGATCAAGTCTGAGTCGCTGGCCTCCAACCGGCTTCGTTCCCTGCTGCTCGGCGTGTTCGCCACGATTGCCGTGCTGCTGTCGGCCATCGGAATCTATGGGGTGATCTCCTATTCCGTAGAGCGGAGAACGCATGAGATCGGAATTCGCGCCGCGCTCGGGGCCAGCGCTGGTAGTCTACTGGGACTCATCCTGCGGGGCGGAATGCTATTGACCGGAATCGGTCTGGTCCTCGGCTTCGGCGGCGCGCTCGGCCTGACCCGCTTGCTGGCGACACTGCTGTTCGGCGTGGAACCGCGCGACCCGGTCACGATAGGGGCCGTAGCCGGCGTCCTCGCTGCAGTGGCCTTGTTGGCTTGCTACATACCGGCGCGTCGGGCGACGAAGGTGGATCCAATGGTGGCGCTGCGCTACGAATAAGCGTGCAGGGCGGTCGCATGGTGCCTCCCACCGAAAGCACGGCCGATCTTGGGCAGCGCGTCGCCGGTCAGTTCCCTGGCCAACTACATCGCAATCTGCCTGGGGTAGCAGATCGTTTCGGTTCTCGTCCTTCAAACAACTGGGGGCAAGGCTGAACTGTTCGCTGACCGCCTTCTGGATCATCTCGAAGGTGATTTTCCGCGCGCCCGACGGAACAATCGACTTCGAGGTTTGCGCACGTATGCGCTCGGCGGTCGATCTGATGTCTTGCTCAATTCCAGCGTGCAGCCAGTCAGGCGCGCCGGTATCACTCGCGCGCTTCATGAACGGCAGCCCAGCGGTCAACACTCCTGGGACAACATGAC
>DASQHK010000806.1:0-1869 GCA_035632135.1 Bryobacterales bacterium | reverse complement strand
CTGTGTCTATGAGCAATATCTAGGGAAGGAGCCGGGCCTGACCCTGCAAGAAATCCGGCCCGCCGACCGCTCCACGCGCAAGGATTTCTCCATCTCGATCGACGAGCCGCTCTTCGGCGTTTCGCGCCGCTTTCTGGAGTTCGCGCTAAAGAAAGAGAACATCGAAGTCCGCCGCTACTTCGATCCGCCGCTCCACCGCCAGCGCCTCTACCGCCGCTACTATCGCCCCGAGGCTGACCCGCTCGAGACCACCGAGCGGCTCTCGCGCGGCGTGCTTAGCCTGCCAATCCATCCTTACCTGAGCGAGGAAGATGCGGCCCGGATCGCCAGGCGAGTCATTGCCATCCGCGACTCGCTCCGGGAGAGAAGCGCCGCGCGGCGCTCCGGGCGAGCGGCTCCAGCGACACGCGCCGCAGGCTGAACCGGCCGCTGATGCGGTTGTCAAAGCTCGCCGCAGCGGCGCGAAACACCTGCAGCCGGCAAATTCGATCGCCGGCCATCGGGCGGAAGCGCAACTCGACCGTGGTCCAGGGCACTGCGCGCCGGAACGGCTCGGAAACCGCCAGCCGCCGGCGCGGCGAGATCACCTCCACGTGCACGCCCGAACTCGACCCAATCCCGGCGGCCGCGGCTTCCAGAATCAGCCTGTACTCCCGGCCGGGAATCACGGCGAAGTCATGAGTGACCCCGCCGTATTCGATGTTCTGGGGCTGCCGGAATTCGATCTCCAGCCGGTACCCGGTCTCGTCCCGCCGCCGCTCCACCACGATCCCTGGTGACGGCCGCACCGCCCAGTCAAGCCCCCAGCCGCGCGGCGGCGAGGCCAGATTGCCGTTCGCAAAACTTACGGCCCTGCCGCCGATCGCCTGCCAAAGCCGCAGCGCCCGCTCGGACTGGCCGGCGAAAAACAGACCGTCGAACACCGCCCGCAGCGTCTCGGGCGGCAATTCGCCTGCCTGCGGCGACCGGGTGCAGGCATCGACGGCGGCCTCCGGCCGGCCTTGGCTCACAAGATACTGCAAATACTCACCGAGGCCGCCGGCACCCCGGCCGGCCGTGCGGTCGAGAATGAGGGCGGGGGGCACGCCGGCGTCCCAGCAGATCTGCCACACCGGCCGCCGCAGCTCCGGCGTGTGAGCCGCCAGCGCGCCGAACAGCGCCAGCGCCCCGGACACGTCTCCGCCTCGCAGCCGCAGGTTGGCCGCCGACCACTCGATGCGGCGGGTGTGTGGCTCGAGCGCGAGAGCGCGATCCGACGCTTCGATCGCCGCCACGCGGTTCCCCTGCGCCTCGGCGGCTAAAGCCAGGTCATTCCACGCCGCCGCGGCGTAGGGGCAGTCTGCGAGCGCCCGGCGGTCCGCCGCGGCCGCCTCGGCGAAGCGTCCTCCGAGAAAGGACCTCCCTGCCTCCCGGTAGTGCGCTTCCGCGTTCCAGCCGCTCGGAAGCCCCCGCACCACCAGCACCGCCAGCACCGCCGATCCCGCCGCCAGAGCCGCAGTCTTCCACCGTGTAGCCGGGGCCGGCTCGCTCTGCGCGGGCAACGCTGCCGCGGCCATGCCCGCCAGCACCGCTACCAGCACCAGCACGGCCGGAATCCGCAGCGGAAAGTCGACCAGTCCGTGCAAGAGGACAGCGCACACCCCGGCCAGGCAGCCCGCGCCGATCGCGCCGCGCATCCCTTCGGCCGCCTTCGCCTCCCGCATAAGGCGCCACAGCCCCGCCGCCGCTAGGGCAGCCAGCAGAACCACGGCCGGAATCCCCCACTCCACCGCCGTCTCTAGATATTCGCAATGGGCATGATCGATCGTGTAACCGGTCAGGTAAGGATGCGAGCGGCGAAACGCAAACGCGAACGTGCCGGCTCCGCTC
>DASQHK010000805.1:0-6067 GCA_035632135.1 Bryobacterales bacterium | reverse complement strand
TCTCGAAGTCTGCCCGCTGGACGACGGGCATGCGCTCGATGCCATCGGCCTCGCAGGGCGCCTGAGGGGCCACCCGCTGCGAAGCCTGGACGCACTCCATTTGGCCATCGCCCGGAGCCTGGGCGCAGGGCAGATCGCCACAGCGGATCGCGTTCTGGCGCAAGCGGCGACCGCACTAGGCATGAAGGTGGCGCCCTTCGACTGACATTTGGGCAGACTAATTGGCAGCGCGCAGCAGAGGCCGCAGCACTGCTCCGCCGTTGGCGGCGGTGAAGTGGTTGTTGTCGATGGCCACCTGGCCGTTGACGATGACGTAGGGCATGCCCTGGGGAAACGCCAGCGGCCGCGTGAACGTCGCCATATCCTGGACGCGGGCGGGGTCGAAGACGAGCAGGTCGGCGGCCATGCCGGGAGCGATACGGCCGCGATCGTAGAGCTTGAGGACGTTCGATGGCAGCGAACTCATCTGGCGGACGGCGGCTTCGAGCGTGATCACGTTTTCGTCGCGAACGTATTTGGCAAGGACGCGGACAAAAGAGCCGAAGGCGCGGGGGTGGGCGTTGGTGGCGGTGGCGGGATTCATCGGCTCGGAGTCCGTGCAGACGCTCATCCACTCGGCGCGCAGGGCCTCGCGCTTCTGGTCCTCGTCCATGCTGAGCGGATTCACATTCACGCCGCCCTGCTGGACCAGATCGAAAAACGCGGTCCAGGGATCGACGCCGCGCAGTTGGGCGATCTGGGCGATGGACTTGCCTTCGAAGCGCTTGTCGGCCGCCGCCTCTACCTGCGCGACCAGGACGTTGTCCCAGCTCTCGCCGACGTGGTGATACCAGTTCTCCCAATTGAAGTCGGTCTCGATCTCCTTGCGCAGCGCGGCGCGGACCTGGGGGTCGGAGAGCGTCTTCAGGAACGGCGCGGCTCCGGCGGCGTAATGGCGCGGATGGATAAAAGACCCGAGGCCGATGCCGTTGCGGAGATAGGGATAAATATCAGCAGTGACATCGAGGCCGCGGTCGCGCGCGCTCTGGATGAGCTGGAGGGCCCGCTTCATCAGCGGCCAGTTCTGCCGGCCGGCGGCCTTGAGGTGGAAGATGTGGACGGGGAGGCCGGCCTGCTCGCCGATGTGGATGGCCTCCTGGATGGCGCCCAGGACGTGGTCGCTCTCGTTGCGCATGTGGCTGAAATAGACGCCGCCATACTGGCCGGCGACCTTGGCCAGCTCGACGAGCTCGTCCGTGGTGGCATAAGCGCCGGGGGGATAGATGAGGGCGGTGGAGAGGCCGACGGCGCCGTCGCGCATGGCCTGGTCGACCAGCGCCTTCATGCGGTCGAGCTGCTCGCGGCTGGGGGCGCGATTTTCCTCGCCGATCACGAGGCGGCGGACCTGCGCGGCGCCGACGTTATGAACCACGTTGATGGGAATGCCGTGCTGCTCGAGCAAGCGAAAATACTCGGCGAAAGTGCGCCACTGGAAGCCCGGGGCGGCGCGGCGGCCGGCGGAGGGCTGGACATCCACGCGGGGAGCGTCGGAGTCGCCCTCGCCGGCGAGGATCGTAGTAATACCCTGGCGGAGCTTGCTCTGAGCGGAGGCGCGGTCGGCGAGCAGCGGGACGCTGGTCGTACCCATCATGTCGATGAAGCCGGGGGAGACGACCTGGTCGCGGACGTCGATGGTGCGCCTGGCGGTGCGGTTGCTGAGCGCACCGATGGCAGCGATGCGGCCGTTGCGGATGCCGAGGTCGGCGCGGTACCAGGGATTGCCGGAGCCGTCGACGATGCGGCCGTTGAGCAGGACGAGATCGAAGTCCTGGGCGGCGAGCGAGCCGGCCAGAAGCGCGGCGAGCAAGGCAAGGCGGCGCATGGCAGCCTTACTGTAGCACCTTCTGTTTCTTGACCCAGTCGATGATCAGGTCGCGC
Source organism: Bryobacterales bacterium (assembly GCA_035632135.1). GTDB lineage: Bacteria > Acidobacteriota > Terriglobia > Bryobacterales > JACQDG01 > DASQHK01. The sequence continues at coordinate 4,150 of DASQHK010000805.1, read as the reverse complement.
TGCAAGGGCCCCTTGACCGGGAAGACGAGGCCGCTCGCTCCCAGCTCGGTTTTCTGATTGGCGGCGATGAAATCGCTGATGGCGAGCGTGTATTCACGGTTGGGATCGATGGAGCGGCCTTTGGTCACGGCGGGCGGAAGCTGGCTGCCTTGGAAGCGGCCGGTGACCACGCGATTGTCAAACGGCATGATGTTCCACACGTGGCGGGCGAGAATCGTGCCCTGGGGCAGGAAGTCGCGGACGCCACCCTTGTTCATGAAGGCGAAGTCGGCGTGCATCTCCTCGCACATGGCTTTCTCGATGAGCGTCTTGACCTCGGCGACGCTGAACTCGCGCTTGGACTCGCCGATGGGCACGTCGACGATTTTAGACACCTTGGCTTCCCAGCCGGCGACGACCTTGGCGACGTCGGCGGCGGGAGGGATGGTGCTGGCGTCAACGGGGAGGCGCTTCCAGGTCCAGCGGGCGACGGATTTTCTCGGCACGTCGACCAGCAGCTCGAGGCGGCCCAGCTCTTCGCCGTAGCCGGCGACGCGGACATCGAGGCGGCCGTCGAAGATTTTGGGCTCTTGCAAGCCGGTGTGGAGGTGGCCGGAAACGATGACGGGAACGTCCGGCACTTCGCGCAGCAAGGCGTCTTCTTCCTGGCCGGTGATATGTCCCAGGACGACAATCAGGTCGGACTTGTTGCGCAGCTCGGCGGCGTAGCGGCGGACGGTTTCGATGACCGGCGCAGCGTGCCAGGGACCGAGCAGGTCGGGCGTGGAAAGAGTGGCGAGGTCGCCGGTCATGACGCCGAGGATGGCGACGCGGACGCCGTTGACGCTGCGGATGAGATAGGCATGAGGGGTGAGCAGGCGGTCCTGGGCATCGACAACATTCGCCGAGACGGTGGGGAAGCGGGCCACTTGGAGGAACTGGAGAACTTTTTGCCAGCCGTAATCGAACTCGTGATTGCCGAGCGTGGAGACGTCGAAGCCGAGCAGGTTGGCGACCTCGTAGACCGGCACGCCGTGGAAAAGCGTGGAGACGGGCGTGCCCTGCGTGAGGTCGCCGGCGTTGAGCAGAATGCAGGAGCGGCAGCCATCGCGCTCGTGGCGGATGACGGCGGCGAGCTGGGCGAAGCCGCCGCGTTTTTTGACGCCGGGCAGGAAGCGGGCGTGGAGGTCGTTGGTGTGGAGGATGATCAGCTCGCGCTGCTCGGCCGGGGCCAGCGCGACGAACAGGAGCAGCCCGAGCAGCGTGAAACGGAGGGCGGTTATCTTTCTCATGAAGCGGGGCCGCTAGACGGGGATGGATGCCGAACCATAAATTTTACCTGATTTCACCGTAGCCGCTGGGACCAGTTTGCGATGCACGATCCGCTTGGCGCCGAGAGAATCAAACATCTCGAAATCGCCCTCGGCGAGGGAGAAGACGGCCACATCGGCTTCGGCGCCCTCGCGCAGCGTGCCAAGGCCTTCGGGGAAGCCGAAGGTGTGGGCGGGGTTGGTCGCGGAGCGCTCGATCACCTGCTCGAGCGTGAGGCCGAGGTGGAGGAACTTGGATAGGGTTGTGGCGAGATCGAAAACCGGGCCGTTGACGTTGAACTGGTGGACGTCGCTCGAGATGGTCCCGGGAAGCAGGTCCTGCTTGAGCGCTTTTTCCGCGACATCAAAAGAGAAGCTGCCGGCGCCGTGGCCGATGTCGAGGTGAACGCCGCGGGCGACGGCGGCATGGACGGCGGGCAGGATGCGGCCGCTCGAATCGAGGATGCCGCCGGGCTCGCCGCGGAAGCAGTGGGTGACGACGTCGCCGCTTTTGAGCTGGGCGAGGATATCAGAGACCGGCGAATGGGTATCACCGATATGGACCATGAGGGGCAGGCGGACAGCGTCGGCGGCTTCGCGGGCCAGGCGCAGCGCGGCGAGGTCGTGATCGCCGGCGATGTTGCGCGTGAGGCGGATCTTCACGCCGAGAATCACGTCGCGGTGGCGCTCGATCATTTTGGCGGCGAGTTTCGGGTTGGCGTAGCGGAGGTCGAGCAGCTCGCCCCAGGGATTGTCGGGGGAAAGGGTGGACTGGCCGACCACGGAGATGTTGAGCAGGGCGTAGACGCGGGTATCGACGACGTTGATGACGCATTTGCGGAAGCCGGGGAAGGTGTGGGCGCCGGCGGAGCCGGCATCGACCACAGTGGTGACGCCCTTGGCGATGCAGTTGGGGTCGGCGGGGATGCCGAGCGGGGCGACGCCGTCGTAGACGTGAACATGGATATCAATAAGACCCGGCGTGACGATTTTGCCGCGGGCGTCGAGGACCTGGCGGGCCTCCGACTCGGGAATGCCGGCGGCCAGGCGCGCGATGCGGTGGCCGGCGATGGCGACGTCCCGCTCGGCGGAGAGGCTTTGCGACGGGTCGACGACGCGGCCGCCTTTGACGAGCAGATCGTAAGGGGCGCCGGGGAGCGGGCTGCGGCGCTGCGCCAGCAGGTTCTGGAAGCCGGCGGCGAAGCCGCACACCAGCGAGCCAAGCGTGGTGCGGTGAAAGAAGGTACGGCGGGTGGAGGGGTTCATGGCGTACCTATCTTACGCTTTCGGGGCGGCGGCCGGGCGGGAGCCGGAGGGCGGGCGGGTAGAATGAAAGCAGGAGGCCTGCCATGAAGCAGTCGCACTACGTGGTGCGCCCGGCGACATCCATTCTGACGCGGGGGTTCGACCCGCGGCTGTCGGTGGGGTCGGCGCGGCCGGCGGTATTCCGGTCGTCGACCTATGTATTCCCAAGTCCTGAGGCGGCGGAGCGGGCGTTTGAGATCGCGCTGGGAAGGATCCGTCCGGCGGAGGGCGAGCATCTGGACCTGATCTACTCGCGCCTCTCGCACCCCAACGCGGAAATTCTGGAGGACCAGATTCTGCCGCTCGAGCCGGGCGCGACGGCGGCGGCGATCTTCAATTCGGGCATGGCGGCGATCTCGACGCTGTTTTTCGCGCTCGGCGGGCCGGGGACGTCGTTCGTCTACACTACGCCGGTGTACGGCGGCACGCAGCATCTGATCCACCAATTGCTCGAGCCGTTCGGGATGCGGGGGGCGGCGGCGCCGGCGGGCGACACGGCGGCGCTGGAGCGCGCGACGGCCCAGGCGCGGGACTTGCGGCTGATTTTCATTGAGACGCCGGCGAACCCCACGCTGCGTATGACCGATATCCAGTGCGCGGCGGCGGCCGCCCAGCGGCATCCGGATAGGCCGCTGGTGGTGGTGGACAATACGCTGCTGGGGCCGTGCTTCCAGCACCCGCTGCGGCTGGGGGCGGACGTGGCGGTTTATTCGGCCACCAAGTACCTGGCCGGCTTCAGCGACATGCTGGCGGGCGTAGCGCTGGCCGGCGACGCCGAGTTGGTGTCGCGGCTGCGGGGGGCGCGGGCGTTGTTGGGGAATATCCTGCAGCCCGACGAGTGCTGGCTGCTCGACAGCCGGCTGCCGACCGTGACGCTGCGCATGAACCGGCAAAGCAAGAACGGCCAGCGCATCGCCGAGAAGCTCGCGGGCCACCCGCGCGTGAAGCGCATGTATTACCCGAGCTTGTTTGACGAGCCGGCGCAGATTGCGATCCGCGACCGGCAGTGCGAGTATCCGGGCGCAATTTTCTCGATGGAGATCGAGGGCGGAAAGCCGGCGGCGTTCGAGTTCTTGCGGAGGCTGACCATCGGGCGCGACGCGGTGAGCCTGGGCGGGGTGGAGACGCTGGCCTGCCATCCCAAAACGACGACGCACTCGGAGCTTTCCGCGGAAGAACTGGAGCGGGCGGGGATCGGCGACGGGCTGGTGCGGATTTCGGTGGGCGTGGAAGACTGGCGCGACTTGCTGGCGGATTTCGAACGGGCGCTGGAGGGGGTTTGAGGGCGGAGGCGGCGCCGCCCATGCGCGGGGGGAAGCTGAGCTATACTGAAGCAGATCCGTCGAGGATGGTATGCCGGCTGAGGGACAGGTTTGGAGCAGCGATCCGGAAGTTCTCGGAGGCACCCCCGTTTTTGCGGGCACACGCGTGCCAGTTCGCTCGCTGTTCGACTACCTGGAAGGAGGCGAATCCCTCGACGAATTCCTGCGGCAGTTCCCGTCGGTGAGACGCGACCAGGCCATTGCGGCGCTTGACGTGGCCCGAGATTCCTTGCT
>DASQHK010000804.1:0-5299 GCA_035632135.1 Bryobacterales bacterium | reverse complement strand
CATCATGTCGCGGTAGACCGGCAGCATCTCCGGCAGGCGGGTGTCGAGGTACTCGACCGGCAGCAGCTCCGCGCGGACGAAGCGCGCCACCCAGTGCGGCCCGAGCGCCGCTTCGAGCGTCTCCCGCTCCCCGGAAGACAGGCCGTCGGAAAAGGTATGGGTCGTGGAAATATCTACGGCGATGGCGGCGGGGTTGCGCTCTTCGACGACCTTGCGCAGCGTGTCGAGCTGGGCCTGGAAGTACAGTTCCTGGCCGGGGTGTTCGGGGTCGCGGAAGGAATCATAGAGGCCGCCGTTCGAGCCGCCGCCCAGGGCCAGGCGCTCCACAATCTTGCCGGGGCCGCGATCGTAAAACACGTAGATGGTGCGGCGGCGGGCGGAGAAGACCGTCGGCGACGTCAGGGCGTGGAAGACCGGGTCTTCGTTGTACTCGCGCATCATGACGATCCACATCGCGACCTTGTGCTTGCGCATCAGCGCGGGCAGCACGTCGTTGAGGCGGCGCGAGAGCCATTGCTGCTGGAGGCGCGCCTGCTCGCGCAGCGGAGGCAGGGATGGCAGGGGCTGGGCCGCCAGCCAGCCCGCCAGGGTGAACAGCAGAAGTAAGGCTTTCATCGCGTGCCATTATCGCAGCGCGGCGCGTTCCGGCGTGGCGAGTTTTCTCGCAGGCTTTATTGCAGGGCAACGTCGGCGCGCAGCTTGCGCCACGCGGGCATGGCGGCCAGAGTGGCGAGCGCGTCGAGCGGGGCGCGGACTTCCTTCGATTCGCCGGGCTTGATCTCCGAGGCGAGGCGGACGGAGAAAGTGGCCAGCGGTGGCGCGTCGGAAGCGGAGGAGGAGGGCCGGAGAGTCACCTTCAGGGTCGCCCCGCGGAGGCCTGCTTCGCCATGATTGATCACCAGGGCGCGCACCTGGGGACGGTTCTGCGAGTCGTAGGACATGCGGATGCCGGCGACCTCGATGCTCTCGGCCGTGACAGCCGCCGGCTGAGGCGCCGGGATGGCAGCGACCGCGGTTCCTGGGGCGGAACCGGGCTCGGCCGTGGTAGGGGCTCGCACAACGTCCGGCGGGATCGCCGCGGCGCTGGGACGATCGAGCACTACCTGGGGCGCAGCCGCCGGCGCCGGCGTTGCAGTCCGGAAGCGGACGATGGCGGCGATTACAGCGACGCCAACCACCGCAGCAAGCCCCAGCAGCAGCCAGAAGCGGACGCTCGAAGACGGCGGCTCTTCCACCGCGGCGGGCTGCTCCGGCCCCGCCGGAGCGGCGGCGCGGTCACGGCAGTCCGGACACTCCTTGACGCTGAGGTCCAAATCTTTTCCGCAAGTCGGGCAAACCCAGGTGAACATGGATGGATCGCCGCCGCGCCGGTCGCCGTCAGCCTACCGCCGGGACGTGGCCAAGACTCAACTCGGCGAGATCATACCAGATGCCGTTCGCCTGTTGCTGCACGAAGGTGGCGGCGTCGATGCGCAGCCGTGGCGGCGAGCCAAACGCCGCCCAGCGGCGCTGCGACGCCTCCAGGGAGCGCTCGAAGGTCCCGGGCGGAAGCTGCTGGCCGAGCGTAATGTGGGGCACGTACACGTTGGCTTCCTGCTGGCCGAGCGGACCCGTATTGAGCACGTCGTGCATGGCAGTAAGCTCCAGGCTCCCGGCGGTCAGAGCCAGATAAATGACCTGGGTTTTGGGAAACTGCTCGACAGCGGCGAGCTGAACGTCGAACGGGTCGAACTGAGCCACCAGGTGGCGCGCAAATTCCACAGCCTCGGAAGGAGAGCAGAGCAGAGGACGGGGAGGAAGAATCGTGATGTGAGCCCGATGGGGACAGCCCGGGTCCATCTCCTGCCGTAGCCTCTCTGCGAATCGCGCGACCGGGCCGGCTACGTAAGACACGATCGCGTACGAGTTTAGGGGATCCATCGACGCTCCCCGACGCGGGCAACCACACCAATACCCATCCTATTTGTTTTACCCCGAAAGGGGGCGCGGGCACAACTGGGGGCGTCCTCGGCCCCTATCCAAGCGGGAATCGTCTACCGCAGCTGCACCGAGATGGTGCGCGTGTCCATAGCGCTGCCCATGGTGAGGACAAGCGGCAGGTCGTCGCCGGTGACGCCCATCGGCACTTGCAAATCGACCTGATACAGGCCGGCGAATCCGGGCGAGAGGCCGGAGAAGAGTACGGTCGCCGGCGTCCCGCCAATTGTTACGCTTGGCGTGGCCACGGTCTGGTAGATCACGCTGCCGTCCGCAGGAGCCACCGAGCCGGTCTTGAGCTGCGCGCCGTTGGGATCGCCTTTGGGGGTGGCTTTTCCCAGGCCGGTACCGTACAGGACCAGCACATCGCCGGGGGCCGCAGGCCGCCCGCACAGAGAGAGCGGATTGAAGTCGGGCGTGCAGGCCGGGATCTGGAGCGCAGCGGCCGTGGACGCGGGCATGTCCAGCCACGCCGTGTTGTTGAACTGCGCGAGGGCGTTGAAGCGGTTCTTGGTTGATGGGTCGGCGAGGAAATACATGCCCGGCGAGGCCGCGGCCATGTTGAGCTTGTAATTCATGGTCGGGCCCGACGGGGTCATCACCTGCACGTTGACGGCCCCAGATGTCGGCAGCTCGAAAGGAACCAGCAGGTCGATCTGGCCCCCCGTTGCGGTCAGGTGAAACAGGGGCGCGAGCGTGCCATTGAAGCTGACCGAGACCCCCTGAAACACGGTGCCGGGAAAACCGCTCGACTGGTCGGTTGTGCCGAGGCCATTGGCGAAAAGGCTGACGATGGAGCCCGGCGCAGCGGTCCCGGAGGAGCCGAACGACGCGTTGCTGACGACGGCGCTGATGCCGAACACAGCCACGGAAGCCGGGCTGCTGTTCTTGCCGCCGATGGAAATCACCACCGGCACGGTTCCCTGCACGCCGGCCGGAACCTTGAAGTTGATCTGGTAACCGCCCGGGGCGCTTGGCGCCGTGCCGGCGAACAGGACGGTCGCGGGGGCTCCGCCCACGGTCAGCGTAGGCATGGTGGCAGTCGGGCTGGCTGCCTTCGCGGGGCCGGTCGGTGTGGGCGGGCTGGTTGGGCCCAGGCCGAGAGCGTAAACCGTCAGCGTGTCACCGGGCTTGGTGGGGGTGGTCGTGCTGGGTGCATTTCGGGTGTTGACAAAGAAGACGGACGTGATGAACGTCGGGGCGTAGGCATCCAGCGTAATGTTGAAGGCGGCGGAAGTTGTGCCGCCAACCGTAACCGTGATCGTGGTCGGGCCGGCCTGGACCTCGGTCGGAAGCTGAGCGTTGATCTGGCTGGGGGTCACGGTAATTACGTAGCCCGGCTTGCCACCGACGGTGACGGTCACGGCCGAGGCCGTGGAGCCGAAGTTTGCGCCGAAAATAGAGGCAATGACGCCGGGGCAAAGATGCGGGCCGAAGTCGCCGCCGTTCAATACGCTGCTGATGGTGGGCCCGACAGCAACTATCGAAGCCTGGTCCGTGAATCCGCTCAAGGTGACGCTGTCACTACTGGCGGGGGCGTTTATAGAAAGTGTTATCGACTCTGTGAACGCAGCGACAGGGGGAAAGTTCATCTGACCGTTGACGGTCGCTGTTGATCCAACGCCGGAAACCGGCGGGCAGTTTAACACCAGCGGACCGCCCGGCGTGCCGATGGTCATGCTGAGGGTAGCCGCTCCGGTCACCCCGCAAACGATGGACGCTTGCACGCCACCAATGGAGGCGGCCCCTGTTACGGTTGCCAGTTGCAAGGTTCCGTCAAAGGAGGCTTGGCCTGGCCCCGTGAACGTCAGGAGTTTGTTTAAGGCATACGTGAACCCAGGGTTCACCGGGTCGTTGATTATGGTGACTTGGGATCCACCGCCGCCACCGCCGCCACCGCCGCCTCCTCCACCGCCTCCACCCCCTCCGTTGAAGAGAGTACCGGCTGGCTTGCTGGCAACCTCCAAGGTCCCTCCGATAGCGCAAGGGTATGCAGGGTTATTACTACCAGTGCATACAGGAAGAGCGTCGGCAAGAATCAATCCGACGGTCAGTACCCACATGGCAAGCAGTCGCCAGATCATCGATCCCGGCCTCCTTTCTGGCATCCCGAATGAACGAAAGCATACTCTGCGCGGCGGCGTCCTGCAAGGGTTTTTTTCCAATTTTTTTTTGTGGGGCCGAGAGGAGTTCCCGCCGGCCGCCGCGACGCACTCTTTACCCCGCCGCTCCTTGCAGCACCTCCCGAATCCGCCGCGCCACGACGGGCGCTTCGCCGGGTTGCAGCATCCACACCCCCACTTCCAGGCAATCTGGCGGGCTCGAGCGCAACTCGATCGACGGCTCGCCTTCCCGCAAGCGGCGCACCGCCTCGCGCGGCGTGATCTTGACCGCCGCCTCGTCCCAGCGGATGCGCAGGTGCGGCACGCTGTAGGTAATCTCCGGCACAAACCTTTCCGTCGTCACTCCCCGGACGGATCCCGCCGCGCCGGCGATCTGCTTCACACGCTTCTCCCACTCCTGCCATTCCGCCGCATGGTCGCGCGTCAAGCAAAGTTCCACGGCGACCATCATGGCCAGCATCTCCTCCTTATTCACCTTTTGCCCGCGGGCGATCGCATCACTGTTGGGAGGACCATTGAGCCGCGCGGCGTGGATCAGGTCCTGGCGGCCCAGCAGCAGCCCCGCGCTCTGCGGCCCGCGCAACCCTTTGCCGCCGGAGAAAGTCACCAGGTCGTAACCCATCTTGATGTACTTCGACAAATTGCCGGGCGGCGGCACATCGCCCGCGCAGTCGTTGAAAGTTGGAACGCCGTGCTTCTTGCCCAGCCCGGCGTAATCTTGGGCGTGGATCTGGCCGACGGGGTCGTTGCGGTTATAAAACAGCATCAGCGCCGTGCGCTCGTTGATGGCGCGCTCCAGCTCCTCGCGCGTCTCCACTTCCACAAAGCGGATGCCGCAGTCGCGCACCGCATGATCGTAGCCGTAACGGTGCGACTTCTGGATGATCACCTCGTTCTTCATGCCGGAGGTGTCCGGCAGGCGATGGACGAATTCCGGATTCGCGCCCGTAATGCAGGCTGCCGTGCCGAGCGTAAGCGCCGATGCCGCGCCCGCCGTCACCATGGCGGCCTCGCATCCCGCCAGCGACGCGATCCGCTGCCCCACCGCATCGTGCAGTTCGTTCAGCCGCACATACTGCTTCGAGGCATACTCGATCGCCTCCACCACTTCCGGCGGCATCAGCGACCCCGTCAGTGTGGTATACGGCTCTCCGGCGTTGATGAAAGGATGAACCTTCAGCTCCTGCATGTAATCCCGC
>DASQHK010000803.1:0-1626 GCA_035632135.1 Bryobacterales bacterium | reverse complement strand
CATGCTCGCGCCGATGTCGGACGACCCGGTCCGCACGCGCGTGCGAACGCGGCGCGGCGAGCTTGAATTTCAGACTTACTTCGTCAAGCGTCGCGCCCAGGACGCGGTCCTCGCCGTTCGCTTCGAGGGCGCCGCGCGCGCCCGCCCCGCCCCCCGCGTGCTCGAAGCGATTCGGGACGCCGCTGCCATCATCCTTTGTCCGTCGAATCCCATCATCAGCATCGGCCCCATCCTGGCTGTGCCCGGCATTCGGGCTGCGCTGCGACGCGCTCGCGCGCCGGTGGCGGCCATCTCGCCCATCGTCGGCGGCCGCGCGCTCAAAGGCCCGGCCGACCGTATGATGAAGAGCATGGGCCTGCAGGCCTCCGCCGCGCAGGTGGCGAAACTGTATCGCGATTTTCTGGATGTCTTCGTGCTCGACCGCGAAGACGAAAACCAGTCGGCGGCGATCGCGGCGCTTGGTCTGCGTGCGGTGGTCACCAACACGATCATGAGCGACGTGCGGGCCAAGAAATCTCTCGCTCGCGCCGTCCTGGAGGCCCTGTGATCTTCGCCGTGCTGCCGGTGAAAGCTCCCCACCAGGCCAAGCAGCGCTTGGGCGCCGTGCTCGATCCTCGCGAGCGCGAAGCCCTCGCCCGGCTCCTGTACGAGACGGTCCTGCGGGCCCTGTGCGCCGCCAGCGGCTTGGACCGCATCGCGGTAGCCACCAGCGACGCCGCGACCGCCGAGAACGCGCGCCGGTCCGGCGCACTGGTTTTCGAGGAGCAGCTTCAGCGCAGCCACAGCGCCTCGGCTGCCTGGGCCGTCCGCCGGGCCACGGCGCTCGGCGCTACAACAATATTGTTAATTCCTATAGACGTGCCGCTGGTCACGCCCGCCGAAATCGAAGACCTGGCCGCGGCCTCCGCCAGGGCGGACGTCTGCATTGTCCCTTCCTCGGACGGCGCCGGCACCAACGCCCTGGCGCTGCGGCCCCCCCGCGTGATCGAGCCCCGCTTCGGCGAGCAGAGCTTCCGCCTCCACCACGAGCAGGCCCAAGCCTGCGGCGCAGCCGTCCTGGTGCTGCGCCCGCCCGGCCTGGTCTTCGACCTCGATACCCCCGCCGACGCCGCCGCGCTGCTGGCCCGCGCCCCGGAGTCGCCTATTGCGGCCTTGCTGCGACCCAAATGCCTGTCGAGATCATAGGACTGCGCACCCTCCCCGAAGTCCGCCCCGGCGATGATCTGGCTGCCCTGATTCGCCGCGCCGCCGCCGAGGAGCGCCAGCCGCTCGACGCCTCGACCATCCTGGTGGTCGCCCAGAAGATTGTTTCCAAGGCCGAAGGCGCCGTCGTCGATCTGCGCACGATCGAGCCCTCCCCGCTGGCGCGGAACTGGGCGGTGCAATGGGACAAGGACCCGCGTCTCATCGAGCTGGTCCTCCGCCAGTCCCGCCGCATCGTCAAGATGGAGCGCGGCGTACTCATTTCTGAGACCCATCATGGCCTGGTGACGGCCAACGCCGGCGTCGATGCCTCCAACGCCCCCGGCGAGGACCAGGCGACCATTCTGCCCGCCGACCCTGATGCGTCCGCCCAAAGCATGCGCGAAGCCCTCGGCTGCGGCGCGGTCATTATCAGCGATACTT
>DASQHK010000802.1:0-8263 GCA_035632135.1 Bryobacterales bacterium | reverse complement strand
ACCGGAGACGGAACAGGTACTCCCGACAGGCTTCCTCCGAACGGAAGCGGGCCTCCAACTCCGCCAAGGTCCGGGGGTAATCCTCCATGGGCCGCCATACTACAGGTTGTGGTGACCTGAGTCAAGTGGATACCCCGATTGACCAATTTGATCCAGGCGGGCGAATTTGGCGCTGTGCGCTATGGCCTGCTGACCGCTTGCTAGCGCGCACGGCTCCGGGGCCTGCGGAGATGCCCGACCTTCCTGTCGGGCGTCCACCGCGGATGTCTGCTTTGACTCGCGACAGCTCCGGGACATATAATCTTCGAGGGCACTGCCAAGGAGGGTCGGGTATGCTGGCGCGTCGTTGGGCTCGCCGTGTGGGATGGGCCGCTCTTCTGGCGGCGGTCCCGGCCTGGGGCGCTTCGACCGATCCTGTCGACTTCTTTAAGAGCCGTGTGCGCCCGATCCTTATAAATCACTGCTACGCCTGCCACACAAACCTGAAGATGGGCGGGCTGCAGCTCGACTCCCGGGAGCACGTGCTTCAAGGAGGAAACTCGGGCGCCGTTGTCTTACCTGGGAACCCGGATCAGAGCCTGCTCATCCGCGCCGTGAGCTACACCCACGAACGGCTCCGGATGCCGCCTCAGGGAAAGCTGGCGGACGAGCAGATCGCCGACCTCCGCACCTGGGTTGCCAGCGGCGTGCACTGGGCCGAGGCCAGCAGCCCGGTGTCGGTGAAATCCGCGGAATACGTGATCACGCCGGAGCAGCGGAAGTTCTGGGCCTTTCAACCCGTCCGCCGACCGGCCATCCCGGCGGTTCGCGATGGGGACTGGCCCAAAAGCCCCATTGATCACTTCGTCCTCGCGCAACTCGAATCCCGGGGACTGCAACCTGTTCGGCCCGCCGACCGGCGCACACTGATCCGCCGAGCCACCTTCGACCTGATCGGTCTCCCTCCCGCTCCGGAGGAAGTGGAGGACTTCCTGAAGGACTCCTCCCCCGAAGCCTTTGCCAAGGTGGTAGATCGCCTGCTGGCCTCGCCGCGATACGGAGAACGCTGGGGCAGGTTCTGGCTGGATGTGGCGCGCTACGCGGACGAGGATATGCTGTTCCCCGCCGGGGATCCGTTCCCGAATGCCTTTCGTTACCGCGACTGGGTGATTCAGGCATTCAATGACGACATGCCCTACGATCTGTTCATCAAGTCGCAGATTGCGGGAGATCTCCTGGAGAAGGACGCTGGCCGTCCGCTGCGAGCCGGGCTAGGCCTGTTCGCGCTGGGTCCCTGGTACTACAAGATTGTCGAACCCCCCAAGGCCCGTGCCGACGAACGGCACGATCGAATCGACGTGCTCACGCGCGGCTTCCTCGGCCTGACCGTCGCCTGCGCCCGCTGCCACAACCACAAGTACGATCCGATCCCCACTACGGACTACTACGCCCTAGCGGGTGTTTTCGCCGACACGGAATATAAGGAATATCCCCTGGCCCCCGAAGCCGTCGTCAAGGCCTATGACGAACAGCAAAAGCGAATCACGGACCAGGAGGAGCGGATCAAGAAGGCCCTTGAAGCTGAGCGGAAGCGCGTGGCGGCGGCGCTGGCGAAGGACACATCCCGCTACCTGCTGGCCGCTGCGAGCAGCAGAGACGCCACCGGGCTGGACCAAGAAACCCTGGATCGGTTCCGCAAATATCTGGCGGCTCCCGAGAAGGCCCATCCTTTCCTGTCGGAGTGGGACCGCCTCAAGGGCGCGGGCGCGGATTCACCCGGCGCCGCAGCCGATCGGTTCCAGAAGCTGGTCGATTCTGTCCGGGAGGAGAAGAAGGCCATCGAGGAGCACAACGAGCGCGTGCTCGAGGAGGCCAAGAAATCCAAGGATGCCTACGACATCTTCTGCAAAGGATGCAACGTCGTCACGCGCACCCTGGCGCGCGACAAGTTCGTGCTGTGGACGGACCTGTTCGGCGAGAAGCAGCGAACGCTCGACAAAGAGCCCGGCGTCTTCTACTACGACGACAAGAAGATCGAGCGCTTCCTTACCGGGCAACCCAAGTCGCGAATCGATTCCCTGCTCGCCGAGCTGGAGTCGCTGAAGAAAGCCCTTCCGGAGCGCTATCCGTTCCTGCACGTCATCGCGGACGTCCAGCAGCCCGTGGATCTGAGGCTGCACCTCCGCGGCGACCCGTATAACCTTGGCGACCCCGTGCCGCGCCACTTCCTCAGCATCCTTAGCCAGGGCGACCCGGTTCCGTTCCGGAACGGCAGTGGCCGGCTGGAGCTGGCCGAAGCGATTGCCAGCCCTCAGAATCCCCTGACGGCCCGGGTGATGGTCAACCGCATCTGGCAGCATCACTTCGGAGCTGGCATCGTGCGCACGCCCAGCAATTTCGGCCTGGTGGGTGACCGCCCCAGCCATCCCGAGCTGCTCGACTACCTGGCGAGCCGGTTTGTCGAATCCCACTGGTCGGTCAAGGCGCTGCACCGCGAGATCATGCTCTCGGCTGCTTACGCGCTGAGCAGCGAAACTTCGGCTCCGAATGCCGCCGCCGACCCGGACAACCGGCTGTTCTGGCGAGCCAACCGCAGCCGCCTTGACGTCGAAGCCCTGCGGGATTCGATCCTGTTTGTCGCCGGCAAGCTGGATCTCACCATGGGAGGACCAGCCTTCACCTGGGATAAAGCCAGCACCCGGCGCACCGTCTATGGCAAGGTGAGCCGCTTCCGGCTGGAGCGCATGTTATCCCTGTTCGACTTTCCGGACCCCGTGATCACCTGCGAACAGCGGGCCGCCACCAGTGTCCCTCCGCAAAAGCTCTTCTTCCTCAACAGCGATCTGGTCTCGGAAGGGGCCAAGGCGCTGGCCGGCAGACTGCACGGGCAAGTGCCCGGCGATGAGGCGCGCATCCAGAGGGCTTACCTGCTTCTGTTCGGGAGGGCCGCGTCTCCATCCGAGTTGAGCAAAGGCATGGCATTCCTGCGCGCGAGCGAAGCCGATGATACGGGCGCCGCCTGGCTGCGGTATGCCCAAGTGTTGCTGAGTTCCAACGAGTTCAGTTTCGTGGATTAAAACAATGTGGCACCCTTATGATTTGCCTCCCTTGACCCGCCGGGACGCGCTGCGCCGGATCGGCAGTGGCTTTGGCATGTTGGGATTTGCGAGCCTGATGGCCGCTGAGGCTCGGTCGCCGTTCGCTCCCAAAGCTCCGCACTTCCCGCCCCGGGCGAAGCGCGTCATCTTCCTGGTGATGAACGGCGGCATGTCGCAGGTCGATACCTTCGACCCCAAGCCCATGCTCGACAAGCACGACGGGCAACCAAGGCCAGGCGGCAATCTCCGCACCGAGCGCAAGACCGGCAATCTGATGCGCTCGCCGTTTCACTTCGAGCGCCACGGGCAGAGCGGCATTGAGGTCAGCGAGATCTTCCCGCGCATCGGATCGTGCATTGACGACATCTGTGTCATCCGCTCGATGTACACCGATATCCCCAACCACGAACCCTCACTGTTCATGATGAATTGCGGCGAAAACCTCGTCAGTCGCCCTTCCATGGGCTCCTGGATCACTTACGGGCTGGGGACCGAAAACCAGAACCTCCCGGGATACGTCGTGCTCTGCCCGGGTCACCCGGTGGTCGGCTCGCCGCTGTGGAACAATAGCTTTCTGCCGGCTGTCTACCAGGGCACCTACATCCCCAATAACGAAAGCGACCCCGAAAGGCTGATCCGATACATCCGGAACCCACAGTTCAGCCTCACCCAGCAGCGGCAGCAATTGGACCTGCTGGCCGAGTTGAATCGCTCCCACCTCGAGCAACGGGCCAATGACTCGCAACTCGAGGCTTCCATCCAGTCCATGGAGACCGCCTTCCGCATGCAGACCGAAGCGCCCGAGGCGTTCGATATCAGAAAGGAGAGTGAGGCCACCCGCGCCCGATATGGCGACGGCGATTTCGCACGGGGCTGCCTGATGGCGCTGCGGCTGGTGGAGCGGGGCGTCCGCATGGTCCAGGTTTATTTCGGCGACGGACAGCCCTGGGACAACCACGACGACATCCTGATCCACAAAAAGCTGGCCCGGGAGGTGGACGCGCCGGTGGCGGCGCTGGTCCAGGACTTGAAGGCCCGTGGCCTCCTGCACGACACGCTAGTCATCTTCGGAACCGAATTTGGGCGCACGCCGGCCGTGGAAACCAGCGCGCGGGTGAACGTGCAGAACGGTCGCGACCACAACCCTTACGGCTATTCCATATGGCTGGCTGGCGGAGGCATCAAGGGCGGCCTCGCC
Organism: Bryobacterales bacterium; assembly: GCA_035632135.1. Classification (GTDB taxonomy): domain Bacteria; phylum Acidobacteriota; class Terriglobia; order Bryobacterales; family JACQDG01; genus DASQHK01. Next base: position 3,988 of record DASQHK010000802.1, on the reverse strand, counting down.
TACGGGTCCACGGATGACTTTGGATTCCGGGCCGCGGAGAACAAAGTCCATGTTCACGACCTGCACGCCACCGTTCTCTACCTGCTGGGCCTGGACCACACAAAGTTGACGTACCGCTATAGCGGGCGCGACTTCCGCCTCACAGACGTGCACGGGCAGGTGATCAGGCAGATTCTGGCTTAGCCCGCGGCGCACATGGGCTATACCTTCGTGTGGTGGAGTTGGCGAACCGGGTATTTCTTGTCACCGCGGCAGCGTACAACCGGGTACGGGTGTGGAATCTGATGGCAGCGAACGCAACTGCTGCGTAGGGCTGGCGCGTGATCCAGCAACGTGCCCGCGTTGACGTCACGCTCGAAGTCGGGCAGTTGACACAGACGGTGGAGGTGACGGCAGAGGCGCGCCTGCGAAGATCTCGCTGATCTTTTTCTTCTGACCACCCATTGCTCAGGAGCTTTTGAACGAGGAACCGCGGGAGCGTAGGCTATGGTGCGTTTTCTCCAAGAAGGCGGCGGACAGCGGCGAACAACTTGGGGACATCTCGCTCTACGATGTCCTGAATCAGAAAAGGATCTCATTGTTGTAAAATTGCCACGGGCGTGAAGTCGCCGGTGATGGCCATCCAAGGCGAGGGATGTCCGCTCTTCCGTCCTGACCTGCGTCGAATTCAGGACGGATATGGGGATTCGGTCCCGACCCCGACCTGCTTGGGCGGAACTTTCTCCGTCTGAACGTTGAGAGAATGGAGGATGGTGCGGTCGAGAGGACTTGAACCTCCACGGGGGTTACCCACATGCACCTCAAGCATGCGCGTCTGCCAATTCCGCCACGACCGCAACTACGGTGATGTTGAACTGACTAGCTTAAAAAGCTAGCACCTCAAGCTAGTGCGTCTGCCAATTCCGCCACCTCCGCACGAGGGGCAACGAGGGGAAGCCACTCCTACTTTTTCCCGGCCGGGGCAGCGGGTGGAGGCGCGCCACCTGGCTGGACCTGAATCGGCGCGCTCCCTCCGCCCGGCGTGGTCGTCTTTGGCATCGGGATGGGAATGTTCACGGGCGCCATCGGGGACCCCTGCGGCACGATGGGCACCGGCGCTCCTTTGGCGGGCGCCGGCGCCGGCCTGCCGGTGGTCGTCCGGGAGTCGAGCACGGAGCTGCCCACGCCGCCGCGGCGGGTGGCCATGATCGAGAGCACGATCGAGGTGAGCATGAAAATCACCGCGGCCGCCGTGGTCGCTTTGGAAAGCACGGTGGCGGCTCCGCGCGGGCCGAAAGCGGTCTGCGACCCCATGCCGCCGAACGCCCCGGCCAAGTCCGCCGCCTTGCCGCTCTGTAGCAGCACGACAATGATCAGAAAAAAGCACACCAGAACGTGGATGGCGACTATGACGTAACCCATGCTTGCTCGTTCCTTCCCGTGGCGGCCGGCCGCCTGCAAAACTCTCACGGAGCGCGCGCGGCGCAGTCGCTGCTGCCGCACAGGCCGCCCCGCAGTGGTCTTAGAAGTTCACAATCGACGCCATGGAGCGCGGATCCAGGCTCGCGCCACCCACCAGCGCGCCGTCAATCTCGGGTCTGGCCATCAAGCCCCGGATGTTGTCGGGCTTGACGCTGCCGCCGTAAAGGATCCGCAGTTTTTCCGCCGCGTCGGAGCCAAAACGGCCCGCGGCGCGATCGCGGATCAGACGGTGAGCGGCGGCGGCGATTTCGGGCGTGGCGGTGCGGCCGGTTCCGATGGCCCACACCGGCTCGTAAGCTATCAGTATAGGTGAGAACTGCGCGGGGGTCAACGCGGCGAAAGCGCCGTCAAACTGCTCGATCAAAACGGCTGCGGTGCATTCGGCCTCGCGCTCCTCGAGCCGCTCACCAATACATACGACGGGCGTCAAGCCGGCCGCAAGGGCGGCCCCGAGGCGGCGGCTGACGGTGGCATTGGTCTCGCCAAAATACTGGCGCCGCTCGCTGTGGCCGATGATCACGTGCGTGCACCCGGCGCCGGCCAGCATGGGCGCGGAAACCTCTCCCGTGAAGGCGCCTTCCTTCTCCCAGTGGACGTTCTGGGCGCCGATGCGGATGTTCGATCCGCGCGCCGCTTCGGCCGCCGCAGCCAGGGCGGGGAAGGGGGGCGCGATCACAATTTCGCAATGGCTCGCCTGCTCCACCAGCGGCTTGAACTTCTCGAAAAACTCGACTGTTTCGCCGACCGTCTTGTACATCTTCCAGTTGCCCGCGATCACGGGAATGCGCTTGCTCACGTGAGGATCTCCTCCAGAAAACTGGTTCCGGCCGCGATCTTTGCGCCGAAGTTCGCGGCCACGGTCTGGCCGAGGTCGGCCAGGGTTGCGCGCGTGCCGAGGTTCACGCCCGGTCGTACCTGCGAGCCATACGCGAGCAGCGGAACATACTCGCGTGAGTGATCGGTCGAAGGCGTGGTCGGGTCGCAGCCGTGGTCGGCGGTTATCAGCAGCAGGTCATCTGGCTCCAGCACGCGCTCGATTTCGGGCAGGCGGCGATCGAAGTGCTCGAGCGCGGCGGCGTAATGCTCGACGTCGTTGCGGTGGCCGTAAAGCATGTCGAAGTCGACCAGGTTGGTGAAGATCAGGCCGCGATCCTGCCGGCCGGCCGCCGCGATTGTCTGGCTGATGCCGTCATCGTTGTTTTTCGTCTTCACGCCGCCGGCGAAGCCGCGGTGATCGAACACGTCGGCGATCTTGCCGACGCTGTAGACGGGCACACCGCGCTCGCACAGGCGGTCGAGCAGCATGCCGGCGGGCGGAGGGACCGCGTAGTCACGGCGGCTGGCGGTGCGGGTGAATGATCCGGGCTGGCCAATAAACGGCCGGGCGATCACGCGGCCGACTTCGAGCGGGCCGCGCAGCATCTCGCGGGCGGTCTCGCAGATGCGGTAAAGCTCGGCAAGCGGGATGACTTCCTCGTGCGCGGCCACCTGAAAAACGCTGTCCGCCGAGGTGTAAACGATCGGCGAGCCGGTGCGCATGTGCTCCTCGCCGAGTTCCTGGATGATCGCGGTGCCCGAAGCGGCGCGGTTGCCCAGCGTGGCGCGGCCGATGCGGCGCTCGAAGGCGTCGAGAAAGTCGCGCGGAAAGCCGTGCGGAAACAGCGGCAGCGGTTTTTCCAGGATGATGCCGGCCATTTCCCAGTGGCCGGTGGTAGTGTCCTTGCCGGGCGAGAGTAGCGCGCAGCGGCCGTAAGCGCCGGCGGGACGAGCGGCGGGAGGCAGGTTTGCCAGCGGCTTGATATTGGCAAGACCCAGACGGCACAGGTTCGGCAGTTGCATCGGCCGGCGGCGGGCGATGTTGCCGAGCGTGTCGCTGCCGCGGTCGCCGTAAAGGTCCGCGTCAGGCATCTCGCCAATGCCCACGCTGTCGAGCACAATCCAGATCACCCGGCGAAACATGCAGCTCCATTTTCTCAGATAGAGGCGTGAGTTGGCCCGCGGCGGCGTTGGTATGATCGTGGCATGGCAGACCAGGGCATTACAGAAAAAAGCTATCGTATCGAACGTGACAGCATGGGGGAGGTGCGCGTGCCGGCCGACGCTCTCTACGCTGCCCAGACGCAACGGGCCGTAGACAATTTTCCCATCAGCGGGCTGCGGTTTCCGCGCTCTTTTCTGCGCGCGCTGGGGATGATCAAGGGCGCCGCGGCGGCGGTCAACCTCGACCTGAAGCTGATGGAAGCCGGCGTGTCAGCCGCCATCCAGCAGGCCGCGCAGGAGGTCGAGGAGGGCCTCCACGACGCCCACTTCCCGCTCGACATCTTCCAGACCGGCTCGGGCACCAGCACCAACATGAACGCCAACGAGGTGATCGCCACCCTCGCCGCGAAGAAACTGGGGCGCAAGGTGCACCCCAATGATCACGTCAACATGAGCCAGTCTTCGAACGACGTGATCCCCACGGCCATCCACGTGAGCGCGGCGCTCGAAGTAAGTGGCAGCCTGGCTCCGGCGCTGCGGCACGTGC
>DASQHK010000801.1:0-2027 GCA_035632135.1 Bryobacterales bacterium | reverse complement strand
CGGCGTGGTCGCTGCGCTGTCGGTGCACCTGCAGCCGGATCGCGCGGCCACCGTTCCGCGCGCCGACCACCCCGAGCAGATGTACATCGACATCGGCGCTCGTTCCGAGGCCGAAGCGCGCGCGGCGGGCGTCGATCTGCTGGACCCGATCACACTCGAGAAATCCTTTACAGATCTCGGCAAGGGCCGCGTTAGCGCCCCGTGGATTTCGGGGCGGGCGGGAGCAGAGGCGCTGGTCGAGCTGGCGCTGCTGATGCGCCAGACGCCGCCGGCCGGGACGGTAACGCTGGGCTTTGTGTCGCAACAGTACAATGGGAACGCGGGGCTGGCGCGCGTGCTGGCGCGGGTGCAAGCGGATCGCATGGTCTGGCTCAAGCCGGGCGGCGGCGTCAAGCCGGCCGTGGCGCCGGTGGCGGACCGCGCTCCGCAAATGGCCGACCAGATCGCCGCGCTCGCGGCGAAGAGCAAGCTCGACCTCGACCGCGACTCGGCCGCGCGGCTGGATGTGCCGGCGTTCGCGAGCGAAGAGATTTGGAAGCAGCCGGAGCGCGCGGCCTCGCTGACGCTGGGCGTGGAGAACGCCGGGACGCCGGTGGAGGTCCTTTCATCGCTGAGCCCCATCTTTCGGCTGCTCGAAGATCTGGCTGGCATCCAGGTCGCGGGCGGCGAGGGCGGCAGCATCGGAAAGGGCGCGTTCGAGCGGCCCGTCCTGGAGCAGTTGATCGAGGTCAGTGGCGTAAGCGGGCACGAGGCGCCGGTGCGGCAGCTCATCCAGACGCTGCTGCCCGAGTGGGCGCGGCGCGTGTCGCGCGTGGATGACAAGGGGAACCTGATCGTGGCGGTCGGTGAGAAGCCGGAGCGACTGTTCCTGGCTCATATGGACGAGCTGGGCTTCGAAGTGACGGAAGTCGAGAGCAACGGGAAGCTGTGGGCGACGAGCCACGGCGGCGGGACCGTTGACTTTTTCGAGTGGCACGCGGGTATGGTGCACACCGACTCGCGGTCGCTGCCGGCGATTCTGCTGGCGTCGCAGGGCGGCGGCCTCTCGCAGCGCGTGGAAGTAGATATTGGCGCGACATCGCAGCAGGAAGCCGTAGCGATGGGCGCCTGGATCGGCAGCACGGTGACGGTTCGCAAGAAGCTCCGCCCACTGCTGGGAACACGGGTGAGTGCTCGCTCGCTCGACGATCGCGCCGGCTGCGCCGCGCTGGTGGAGCTGCTGCGATCCCTGCGGCCGGACGAGATCAAGAGGCCGGCATGGTTTGTCTTCACCGTGGACGAAGAAACCGGGCTGCACGGCGCGGAGTTTCTGGCCGAGTCGGTACACCCGAAAGAGGTTTACCCGCTCGACACATTTGTCTCTTCCGATTCACCGCTTGAAAACCACCGCTTCGCCGACGCGCGGCTGGGCGACGGCTTCGTGATCCGGGCGATCGACAGCTCGGGGATGACACCGCGCGAGGCCGTCATGCGCGTGGCGGAGCTGGCGCGGCGTCACAACATTCCGGTGCAGTATGGCGTAACCAGCGGCGCCAACGACGGCTCGAAGTTTGTGGCCGGCGGCGCGGTGAACATTCCGCTGGGCTGGCCGCTGCGCTACTCGCACTCGCCGGCCGAGGTGGCGGACCTGGCGGACGTGGAGGCGCTCGGCAAGATCCTAAGCGTGCTGGCGACCGAGCCTTAAGCGCAGCCCTCAGCGGATCAGGTGGAACTTCTCCTGGCGGCTCAACACCCAGCTCCGCGCGCCGCTCGCGTCGAGCGCGGCGTCTTCCTCAAGTGACATCGTCACTTCGTGGCCGCCCCACTCCGGGACCTTGCTCGCCGCGCTCAGCTCGATCGAAAACCAGCTATTGGGAATGATGGGGACGGCGCCGCGGTCCGGCACCCCCTCCTGGTGGTCGTAGAGGCCGATGAGCGGGCCGGCGCCGTGGCCGTTGTCGCCGATGGGATGCGAGTAGATCTTGCCGTCGATGCCCTCGGCCCGCATCCGCTCGAGCATGGCGGCGAGGGCGGCGTTGCCGGTAAGG
>DASQHK010000800.1:0-6196 GCA_035632135.1 Bryobacterales bacterium | reverse complement strand
TTGCGGGCGACGCACGATGTAATGCAGGTTCTCGCCGCCGAGCACCACCAGGGGCGCACATCTATTTTTGCGGTGCGTCCTGGATGAGCAGGACGTCACGCGCCTGAATGCCCCGGCTGAAAGCCAACTGTTTGCCGTCCCGCGACCAATCGAAACTGAACAAGGCGCCGCCGTGAAACCGTGTCACCTGGCGCGGCGCCCCACCGTTCCATGGCTGACTCCAAATGTCGGCTCCATCCTTGCGACGATCGACGTAGGTCAATTGGCGGCCGTCCGGACTCCATCGGATGCCGGCTGCTATCGACACGGAGGGCGGGATGGGGATCACCCTCGATGGCCGTCCGCCATGGATTGGGATCACAGCTATACTCTCCGGCTCCGTCTGTGTGCTCAGTTGCTGGTCCGCATAGAACCCGGCAATCCATTTCCCGTTGGGCGAAACGGCAGGCCGCCGCCACAGTTTATCGTTTAACTCGATCGCTCGGCCTCCGTTTGACGCCACTTTCTGCAGGGTTGGCCACCGCTCAGAACCGATGGCCGCGAATACAATCCATTTGCCGTCCGGTGAAAGCTCAGGGGCCGTTGTCGCATCGGCCTTGACCACCATCGCCTGGTTCCCGCCGTCGGAATCCATCGTCCAAATGGCAGGAGTACCGCTGCGGTCGGAGACGTAGGCGAGCATCCGCCCATCTCCGGAGATGGAAGGGTAGTAGTTGTTTCCTGTCATCGTCAATTGCTTCTGATTCGTGCCGTCCGCATTCACGGTCCAGATGCTTCGATGGCCGTTCAACTCTTGCTCGAAGACGATCCGGCCGTCCGGCGTCCACGCCGGCGTCGAGGAATCGCTCGCTCCGGACACGACCGGCTTCGGATCCTGGGACTGCGTTGAAGGCGTGCGCCAGACGCTGGAGAACGTGCTTTCTTCGACCGTGACGATCTGGCGGGAATCCGCGGAAACACTTGCACCCGTTTGACTGTCCACAGCGTTCGTAAGTGTTCGCCCGATGCCGCCCGGGTAAGAAACGTACCAGACATGAAACATGCCCGATTCCTCACCGCGGGCACTCATCACCAACCCGTGCCCGTCGCCGAGCCAGGCGAGCTGTCTGATAAATCCCCAGGTGTGGGCCGATAACATCCGCTCGGTCCCGTCCAGAACGCGAACTTCGATGATCCGCGCGCCACTTCCCTTCGGGCTTGCTATGGAGGAATCGACAGCGGTGCAGGCGATAATCCGGCCGTCGGGCGACCACGCCGGATAATCCAGAGTCTCCGGCAGCTTATGAGAAACGAGTCTCTGCTCGCCCCCGGAATTGAGGTCCGCGAGGATCAGCGTACTCTCGCTCGCCGATTCGCGCACGAATGCAAATTTCCTTCCGTCTGGCGAAAACGTTGCAGGCGAGGCGAGGTCCTCCTTCAGCCTCTGCGCCGATCCACCCATTACCGGAATGCGGTAGAGGACAGACGTTTCGGCCCCTGCCGTCCGGGTTACGTAATAGACGGTTTCGCTATCGGGAGAAAAGGCGATGCCGAGGTAACGGACAGGCGCAGGCGGCACAATCTCAATATCATGCAACGTCGTCGCCCGTCTCACTTGTAAGGACTCCTCGCCCGATGCGATCAAGGTATGTGCGATGTAGCGGCCGTCCGGCGAGATCGCTGCCTTGGAGGATTGTCCAGCGCTGGTCAGCTTCGTCGTTCTAATTGCCTCAAACGGCAAGCTGCGGGTCCGTCTGAGACTGACACTTAACAGTACCACCGCCCCTACGGCGGCCAGCACCGTTCCAAACCGAAGTGCGCGCCGTGTACGGAGGTCCGGCCTCACAGCGAGCGGCTTGGCGTGGGGGCGTTCCTGGTCCACGGATGCTCGTTCGGGAACGCCCCCCTCACCAGCAGCCGACACGAACGGCGCGAGCAAAGAGGGCGACCCCTCGCCTTGGGGGGCGGCGTGCCCCGGCGCAGGCGGCCTTCCCCCTGGGGCCACCAAGTCAACTGTATCTACTGGCGCGATGAACCGATATCCCACGCGCGGCAGGGTCTCGATGTAGCGCGGGTTTTCGGCTGAATCCCCAAGCGCCGTCCTCAGCTTCTTGATGGCGCTATTGAGACTGTGCTCGAAATCGACAAACGTATCGTCGGGCCAGAGGCTTTTCTGCAGTTCCTCGCGCGTAACCACTTGGCCCGGCCGCTCCAGCAAAATCGCGAGGATCTTGAAAGGTTGGCCGGGCACACGGATTCGCAGCCCCTGTTTGCGTAATTCGCCGGAGCGGAGGCTTGCTTCAAAGACACCGAACCGTACCACGGCCTTCTCAGCTTGCCCGGTCATCAGAACGTTACGCTATCACAACTTCGATGCCGATGGTCACCTCGGCGATAATCTCAAACGAATTCAGGCACTTGCACGGTTACCAACAAATGCGAGCCGGGCTATTGGCAGCCCGGTCAACTTCCAGCGATACTCGCCACCTGCGGGTGACGGTCCTAGGAGCCGAATGCCATGAGAACAGGAACAGAGCGAGTCTGGGCAGGCTTGTTTTTGGTTGGTTTGTTATTTGCCGCCGGTGCGGCGGGGCAGCAGAAGAGGGCGGGCTCCTCAGCCCCCAGTCCTAACGCACCCCCCACAAAGGGCGTGAACATTACTGAAATCGACGTCAGCTCTCCGTTGGCGGCGACCGGCGTGACGTTCTCCACCGGCTACACCGGTCCCACCGTGGGTCTGAGCGTCGCTGCGGGTGGAATTACCAACTCCCTGTTACAAAACAGTTCGGTGACCATCTCCACCGCCGGTGGCAGCGGCTTATCAGGTGGGGGCTCGCTCTCATTGGGCGGCTCGCTATCGCTCGGCGTTCCTGCGGCCGGCATTACCAACGCCATGCTCGCCGGCAGCATAGATCCCTCGAAGATTACTGGCACGGCGGCCACGTTGGGAGCGAACTCTTTCACCGGCAATCAGAGCATCACGGGGAACCTGAGCATTGCCGGCGGCAACATCAATCTCCCCGCCACGAGCAGCTCCTCGGTCGGAGTGATCACGCTAGGAGTGGATCAATTTAACAATCCAAAGCCTTTCCTCCACAACTACGGGACGAACGCGGGCGACGCCGTTGTGGGTAACACGTTCGTTGGCGAAAACGCCGGCAATTTCAGCACGAGCAATACCACGCCCCACACGGTCCTCGGCAACACCGGCGTCGGCTACTCTGCCCTCACCTCCAACAGCACAGGCACATCAAATACCGCTATCGGTTACCTGGCCCTCGGCAGGAACAACACGGGCTTCGCCAACACCGCCCTCGGCCTCCAAGCCCTCTTCGGCAACGAAGGCGGCTACAACAATACCGTCCTGGGTTTCGAAGCTCTCCTGTTAAACACCACCGGCCATGACAATATCGCCATCGGATACGGGGCCGGCAGTGTGGTGGGCGCGACCAGTAATCACGACGACATTTACATCGGGAACAGCGCGGGGGCGGCGGAAGACAACACCATCCGGATCGGAGGCAATGCCTCTCAAGCCCACGCCTTTATCGGGGGCATCTCGAACGCGACGGTGACCGGCACGGCCGTTGTGGTGGACTCGAATGGACAGTTGGGCGTAGCCACCTCCTCCCAGCGCTTCAAGTACGACATCGAGGACATGAGCGACGCGACAGACAAGCTCCTCCGGCTGCGGCCCGTTACCTTCCGCTACAAGCAGGCCCAGACCGATGGATCGCACCCGCTTCAGTATGGTCTGATCGCCGAGGAAGTGGCTCAGGTGTATCCGGACTTGGTGCAGAACTCGCCCGACGGTAAGCCTTACGCCGTACGCTACCAGGTTTTGCCCGCCATGCTGCTGAACGTGGTGCAGAAGCAGCGCGGCGAGATCGAAGCGCAACAGGAACAGATCCAATCCCTGAGGGAGCAACTGGCAGAGCTGGCAGCGCAAACCCAGCGGTTACAGACGGAGATGGCCGCGTTCCAGTCGCAGAGTGACCGGGCCGGCAAACTCGCGCTCATAACTCCACAGCGTTGAGCTGCGATCTACGCTGCGGCAGAGCCACGCGATAGCTTCCATCAGCACGCCCCGGGTGATTGTGTGTACTTTTTTGCACCGCCTTGGTCACCCCTCGGCGCGGAAGGAGTAGAGCCGGGCATCGCGGAGCAGGAAGGCCAGGCGGATGCGTCGGCCAGCCAGTTCGCGCATCGAGCGGCCGGAGGGCCAGCGGACGGCGCGCGGCTCGGGCTGGCCGGGCGCGGGCGAGGGGAAGCTGTGGTCGGCGCGCTGGTCGCCGCTGAAGCCGGGAACCGGCTGGTTGTTTTCGTCGCGGACTTCGACCTGGACGGAGCCGCCGCCGGAGCTGGGATGGGCGCGGGGATAGCGCGTGTTGGTGCTGTTGACGATGAGGTCGCCGCCGGGCCAGGTCATCGGGCGCGTCAGCAGCAGGCCCTCCTTAAAATCGGCGCGGATGGCGGCGAAGCGATCGGCGTAGACGCTGGCCAGACCGATCGCGCCGTAGGATTCGGGCGCCTCGCGGCCGTGCGCGCGGCTGCGGCCGCCGAAGTAGAACCAGAGCTGATTGCCCTGCCGCGCGGGCGGCGTGTTGGCGCAGGTGTTCCAGGCGCGGTTCCAAGGATACGCAGGGCCGATGAGCGCGGAGCGGCGGGCGGGACGATGCCAGTCGCGGCCGTCGTAGCTCCAGGCAAGCTGGACCTCGATAACGTCCGGGTTGTCGTACCAGCGCTCCAGCATACCGAGATAGAGGTCGCCGTAGGGAAAGACACTCATGCCGTAGAGTTCGGTGTTGGGGTCTTCGAGCAGATCGGCGCGGAGCACCGGCTCGGGCTCGCTCCAGCGAAGAAAGTCGCCGCTCTCGCTGCGCCAGACCGAGCGCGCGCGGTGCAGGCTCATCATGTCGCGATGGCGAAGGTAGACGACAAACTTGCCGTCGCGGTCGCGCGAGGCGAGCAGGTTGGTGCGGTCTCCGGTGGTGGTCAGAACCGGCTCGGGGCGGTGCTGCCAGGAGGCGCCGTCCTTGCTGAACGCGACGTACTCGCCGCGAGGGCGGTTGGGGCCGAAGGCGTAGTACATCATTTTGTAGGGAGCGGCGGAGTCGGCGGGGTCATGGCAAACCGTGGGGCCGTCGTGGTGCAGGTCCGGCTCCGGAAACATGACGATGTTGTTTGCCTTGCTGCCCTGAAATTCGAACAGGCCGAGCTTGGGCCGGTCCCAGTGAACGCCGTCGTGGCTGGTGGCGAGACACAGCAGCGAGGGCGCCGGGCTGTTGAAGGTCATGTAGTACATGCGCCACTCGCTGCCGGTGTGAAAGACGGAGCCGTACATGACGACCTGACGGTTTTCCCACGGCGTTTCGGGGCGCAGGACAGGCTCGGGGAAGATGTCAGCGGTTTCCCAGAGGCGCTCCAGGCGGTAGGTTTCCTCGATCCAGGTGTCGTCGAGGAAGAGCTGGCTCAAGCGAAGATCGAGGCGGCTGGTTTCAGCGCGAAAGGCGTGAAGTTGCTCGGCGGCGCGGGCGGGCGCGGGGAGAAACGCCGCGCCGGCGGCGGCCTGGAGAAACGCTCGGCGGGTGCGCATGGCAGTGGTATTCTCGCCGCTGGCGCGGAAGGTGTCAATGCTTGCCGTGGCCGAACTGCGGCGCGAGATTCGATCTTCGCGGGACGGAAACGCGGGCGCGAGCGCGGCGTGGCGAGCGGGCGTCGTATAATCGTTGCCGGGGGCCTGTTTATTCGAGGTTGAGCCACAGTGCCGCAATCACCAGCCGCCGTTTCCAGTTCGCAGAGCTTGTACCGGACCGGCCGCTTCGCCGCCGCGGAACTCGTCCGGCGCGCGGTGAACACCTGAGCCATGCTGCGGCGAATCCTACCGGCTGCTTGCATTCTTGCGCTGGCGCGGATCGCCTCCGCCGGCATGCTCCTGAATGGCCCCGGGCTCGACCCCGGCTATCGCCAGATGTACAACCTCGACTTCGAGGGGGCCCACGAAACATTCCGGCAATGGAGCCGGCAGCGCCCCGAGGACCCGCTCGGCCCGATTTCGGACGCTGCCGCTTATCTCTATTCGGAGCTGGACCGGCTGCATGTCTTGCAGTCCGAGCTGTTCGTCGATGACGAAAAATTCGAACACCGGGAAAAGCTGACAGCCGATAGCCGCGTGCGCCGGGCGTTCCAGGAGGAGCTGGCGCAAGGGGACCGGCTC
>DASQHK010000799.1:0-2552 GCA_035632135.1 Bryobacterales bacterium | reverse complement strand
AAAAACTGCTGGAAGAACCAGAAGCCCAGGAAAAACAGCGCCGGCACTTCAATGACCGGAAAGAAGATGAACAGCGGCAGCAGCACCAGCACCCGCGCGCGCGGATACAGCAGCAGGTACGCGCTCAGCACGCCGGCAATCGCCCCGCTCGCCCCCAGGCTCGGCAGCCGCGATCCGGCGTTGAAAAAAATGTGCGCCAAGGCCGCCCCGATCCCGCAGAGGATGTAAAAAATCAGGTACCGCCCGTGCCCCAGCCGGTCCTCCACGTTGTCGCCGAAAATCCACAGGTACAGCATATTGCCGATCAGGTGCAGCCACCCGGCATGCAAAAACATCGACGTGAACAGCGGCACGATCAGGTCCGGCGCGCTCACCGGCCGCAGCGCGCCGCCGCTCGTCACGTAAACGCCGTGAAAGTATTGCCACGGGATCACCGCGAACTCGTGCACGAAGGAGTTGAGCAGATATGGCCCCAGCGCCAACTGGTAAAGGAACACCAGCACATTCACAACGATCAAGGTGACGTTCACAACCGGCCGCGTGCGGGAGGGAATATTATCGCGGAGTGGAATCATGCGCCGCCGCTAGGAAGCTCCCCGGCCCAGCAGCACCCTCGGAAACGAACGCAGCAGGATTTTCAAATCGAGCAGCAGGCTCCAGTTGTCGATGTATTGCATGTCCAGCCGCATCCAGGTTTCAAAATCGAGATGGTCGCGGCCTTCGAGCACCCACAGGCAGGTGAGGCCCGGCTTCATGCGCAGGCGGCGGCGCTGCCATCCCTGGTATCGCTCCACCTCCGCCGGCACCGCCGGCCGCGGGCCCACAAACGACATGTCGCCCTTCAGCACGTTCCACAATTGCGGCCATTCGTCGATCGAAAAGCGCCGCAGATAGCGCCCCAGCAGCGTCAGCCGCGGATCCTTCGACATCTTGAATGCCGGCCCGTCGCGCTCGTTCAGCGCCTCCAGTTCGGCCTTCTTTTCTTCCGCATCGTGGCACATCGACCGCAGCTTGTAGAACGTGAAGCGCCGCCCGTTCAGCCCGCAGCGCACCTGCTTGAAGATCGCCGGCCCCCTCGAGGTCAGCCTCACCAGCGCCGCAAACAGCGCCAGCGGCGCCGCCGCCAGCGCCAGCGCCAGCAGCGCCAGCGTGAAATCGAACGCGCGCTTGACCAGCAGCCGGATCTCGTCGTGCGGCGTGGCCGAAAACGTCAGCAGCGAAAAGCTGCCGAGCTGGTCCAAATACACTTCGCTGTTCACGTGCGGAAAGAAGTTCACCACCACCCGCGTCCGCACGCCCTGCTCGTCGCACAGCAGAAAGATGTTCTCGAGGTCGGCCAGCCTCTCCCGGTCCACGGCGAAAATGATCTCGTCGATCACCTGGTTGCGCAGCATGCCCGGCAGCTCCCCGAGCGTGTGCACGGCGTAACCGTTCTCCAGCGTGATCGCTGCTCCGGCCGGCCCGCTATCCGCCTCCACGAAAGCCAGCAGCTTCACGCCGTATTCTTCGGCTTGCTCGAGCGCCCGCCCCACTTGCTGCGCCGTCGCGCCGGTCCCCACGATCAGAAAATGCGACACCGCCCCGAAGCGCCGCCGCAGATACCCCCGCAGCGACCGCGCGCTCACGCGGTAAGCGATCAGAGCCAGAAGATTGAAAACGCCGAACAGCGCGATGAAGGCGCGGCTGATGTCCAGCTTCATCAGATACAGGAAGCCGACCAGCGCCAGGATTCCCCCCGCCACCTGCTTCAACGAATCGTTGAGCACCGTGCGCGGCTCGCCCGTGTCCAGCCGCTCATACACCCGCAAGGCCAGCCCGATGCCCACCCACGCGGCCAGAGCGGCGCCCAGCATCAGCGCCCGGATCGGTCCCACAATGAAGAACGCGTGCTCCAGCGGCAGGTAGACCCGAACCTCGTAGGCGGCCTCAAACGTCGCCACCGTCAGGATCACGTCGGCCAGCGCAAAGAGAAACTTAACCTTTTTCTTGTGTCGGCCAAACAACCGCGTTCACCCCGCGCAATTCGAGTACCAGGATACCATCGGCCGCCTGCCTGAGCCCGCCGTCAGCGCCCGGCGTAATACCCGTCCCTGGCCTGCACCACCAGCCCCTTCTGCTTCGTGGTGACGCGGATCTTCCGGTAGCCCGGCGCCGCCCCCGCTACGTCCGGCGTATAGCCCAGGCTGTACTGGCTCCGCAGTTCTTCTTGCACGCGGTCGTAGATTTGCTCGATCGGCTCTTTCTTCGACACGGCAAAAAACCCGCCCCCCGTTTCCCGGGAAAGCCGTTGCAGAATCTTCTTCCCATCCGGATGCGGCTGCGGCATCGGCGTTCTCCCTCCCCACCCGCCGCGCCGGCGTCCTCCCATCCCGGGACCGCCCATCCCCGGCCGGCCATAACCGCGGTTGTACGCTTCCTCGTCCGCGAACAGGATCGAGTACACCAGCGTGTCCGCGCGCTGCGCCGCCTCGATCGCCGTCGCCAGCGTCATCTTGCTCCCCGTATCAACCCCGTCGGTCAGCGCAATGAGCGCCTTGCGCCCGCCCTGCTTT
>DASQHK010000798.1:0-2566 GCA_035632135.1 Bryobacterales bacterium | reverse complement strand
GTTGTTGGCGCCCGTCACGTCGTCGAAATACACAAACGGGTCGTGTTTCGGCGCGTAGTTGTTCACCGAGGTCAGCGGGCAGGTCGTCCCGCTGATGTCCTCCTCGTACGCTTTCCACGTGATGCCCGCGCTGTTGAGCTGTGTCACCAGGTGCGAAGTCGTGCTCTGGTGGTTCACGCTCGGGTCACTGTCATTGGCGATGCCGAAATTCGTTCCCGCCTCCAGCCAGAGATAGTTCGGCAGGCTGGGATGGATGTTCGGCGGGTTGTTGTAGTCCTCGGCGTGCGACGCCATCGGCAGCAAGGTATTGTTGATGTATGGGGCGGACGAGCTTCCCTTGATCTGCGACCAGTTGTGGTTCTCCATCAGGATGATGAACACAGTCTTCACCGAGTTCATCTGCGTCTGGGCCCCGCAGGCGAGGGCGAGCGCGAGCAGTGGGAGCGCGATGCGAGCGCAAGTCTTGGTTCGGGTCATCCTTCTCTTATACAGGAGGACCCGCCCACGCTGGCATCCGACGAAGGTTGTATGCCGCTGGAGAGTGTATTATTTAGGACCTGCCACGACGTTAGTGGGCTGGCCGGCCAGAAAGTTCCAGATGTTTTCGACCGAGAGGGCCAGGCCCGCCTCGAGCGCCTCCGGCGTCACGCCCGCAGAGTGCGGCGTCAGCACCACGTTGTCGAGCTTGGTCATCGGATGCCCCGGCGGCAGCGGCTCAGTTTCGTACACATCGATCCCCGCGGCCGCAATGCGCCGCTCCCGCAGCGCTTCGATCAGAGCCGCCTCGTCCACGATCGCCCCGCGCGCGGTGTTGATGAAGATCGCCGCCGGCTTCAGCAGCGCCAGCTCCCGCCGGCCGAGCCAGCCGCGCGTTTCAGGCGAGAGCCGCAGGTGCAGGCTCACCACATCGCTCGATCGCAGCAGCTCGTCCCGCTCCACCAGCTCCGCGCCCAGCTCGCGGGCCAGCGCCGCGTTCGGGTGCATCGTCCAGGCGATCACCTTCATGCCGATCCCCGTCCCCAGCCGCGCGAACTGCCGGCCAATCGCGCCCAGTCCGATGACGCCCAGCGTTTTGCCGTGCATTTGCGACGAGCCGCCCCGCGGCCACTGCCCCTGCCGCACCTCGGCGTCCACGCGCGGGATGCTTCGCGCCACCGCCAGCAGCAGCGCCAGGCAATGCTCCGCGATCGAGATGGCCGAGACGCCGGGCGTATTGGTCACCGTCACGCCGCGCCGCGCCGCCGCGCCCAGGTCGATGTTGTCGGTCCCGGTCCCCCAGATCGACACCAGCTTCAGCCTCGGGCAGCGCGCGAAAACGTTGTCTGTAAATTGGCACGACGAGCGGATGTTGATCGCGATCTCGGCATCCGCCATCCGCTCGATCAGCGCGTCCTCGCCGCCCGGCAGCGTGCCGTAATACTCGACCGGCGTCCGCGCCGTCAGCTTCTTGTAAGCCTCGCTCGGCGCCATCACCGGCGGGTAATCATCGGGAATCACAATTTTGGGATTGGGCATGATGTCAGGCGTCTCTCGGCCGCAAGAACCACTCGATCTGCTCGTCGTCGCGCAGCCCCTTGGGCAGCCGCGCCGCCTCCGGGTGCGTGTCGAGGAAGCGTTTCAGCAAGGCGCGCTCCAGCCGCTCGACTACGGACGCATACTCCGCGTTGTCGGCCAGGTTGGTGAACTCCCCGGGGTCAGACCGCAGATGGTACAGCCGCTTGTAGCGCCCCGGCGTCGGATGGTCGGTCTGATACCCATCCTGCCGCGCGCGCTTGCCGCTGCAAAAAATGAATTTCCACTCCGCTGTCCGCACGGCCGCCTCTTCGTTTTCCAGGTACTCGGTGAAGACCGTCCGCCGATGTCCGGTGGCTTCCGCGCCGAGCAGCGGCGCCAGGCTCCGCCCGTGGGTCACCTCGAACCTCGGCGCGCCGAGCGTCTCCAGGATGGTCGGGCCCACGTCCACCGATTCCGTCATCGCCTCCACGGTTCGCCCGCCGCGAAAGCCCGCCGGATAGCGCATCACGAGCGGCACCCGCATCGCCGGATCATAGCAGCAGTGCTTCTCGAACCGCCCGTGATGGCCCAGGTCGTAGCCGTGGTCGGCCATGTAAACCACCAGCGTGTTTTCCGCGAGGCCAAGCTCGTCCAGGCCGCGCAGGATCGCGCCCACGTTGCGATCCAGAAATTCCACCGAAGTGTAATACGCGGCGATAATCCCGCGCTTGTCGTCTTCGCTCAGGTCGCGGAAAATCAGTGGAATCTGCGGCGTATCTTCCGGCCCCACGGGCGGCGGCGTGAAGCTCTCCGGCTCCAGGTCCGCGCGGTCTTCGACCGGAAAATCAAACGGCGAGTGCGGCTCGTTGAAGCTCAGCCACAGCGCGAACGGATGGCTCTTGTGATCGCGCAAGTAGTCGAGGCCCCAGCGGGCGACGAACGCCCCCCGCATGTCGGCCTCATACCTGGGGTACGGCAGCTTGTCGGCGTTCAGCCAGATGCGCGCCGGGTCCTTGAACGGCCGCCACGGCGGCTTGGCGCGAATGTCGCCCGGAATCGGCCGCGCGTGCAC
>DASQHK010000797.1:0-3479 GCA_035632135.1 Bryobacterales bacterium | reverse complement strand
GCGCGGTGACGCTCCTCGCCCGGCGGACGGTCGTCCCAAAACGGGATCAGCATCCACGCGATGGCGGCCAGTCCGAAAAAGAGAATGCCCAGCAACTCGCCGTCCACCGGGCCGATCTTGCTGGGGATGAGCTTGAGCGAGTAGAAGACCGCCAGGAAATACCACTCCGGCCGGATACCCGCGGGCGCAGAACCAAACGGGTCGGCCTTGGTCCCCAATTCCCAGGGGAACACCGCGGCCAGCGTGCCCAGAACGGCCAGCGCCCCGTACCACGCCATCAGCTCGCGCAGCGCGAAATTCGGAAAGAACGGCATGGTGGGGATCGCCCCTTCGCTTTTCTCCGGCGTGCTCATGCCCCATTTCTGCACCAGCGCCAGGTGCACCAGCAGCAGCAGCGTGGTCAAGCCGGGCAGCACGGCCACGTGAAAGCCGAAGAAGCGCGTGAGCGTGGCGCCGGTCACTTCATCGCCGCCCCGCAGAAACTTCCGCACCGCTTCCCCAATGACCGGCACCGCGCCCGCCATGTTCGTTCCCACCCGCGTGGCGAAGAAGGCCAGCGTATTCCACGGCAGCAGATATCCGCTGAAGCCGAACCCCAGGACCAGAAACAGCAGCAGCATGCCGCTCAGCCAGGTCAGCTCGCGCGGCCGGCGATAGGCGCGCAGAAAGAACACGCTGAACATGTGGATGAGCGCCGCCAGAATCATCAGGTTCGCCGACCAGCTATGAATCGACCGCACCAGCCAGCCGAACTGCACGCGCGTCATGATGAACTGCACGCTCTCGAAGGCTTCGTTGGGCGTGGGCCGGTAATAGAGCAGCAGCAAAACGCCGGTCAGCACCTGAATCGTGAACAGGAACAGGGTGATGCCGCCGAAGTAGTACCAGATGGTCGAGGAATGGATGGGGACCGTCTTATGGTCCAGGAATTTGCGGACGCCTTCGAATCCCGTCCGATCCTCGAGCCAGTGCAGTGCGCGCCTCATCGCTGGTCCGGCCCTCAGGCGCGCGACACAATCACCTTATCGCCCTGCACGTGCGCGGCGTACCCCTCGAGCGGCCGCGGCGGCGGGCCGCTGGCGACCTTGCCGTTCAAATCGAACATCCCATTGTGGCAGGGGCACCAGATCTGCTGCGTCTGCGGCTGATACTGCACGGTGCAGCCGAGGTGCGTGCAGATGGCGGAGAAGGCCAGCCATTTGTCCTCGGCCGTCCGCACCAGCAGGGCGGGCTTGCTGCCGAACTTGAACACCAGCCCGGTATTCGGCTTCAGGTCCGCCACGTTGCCGGCCACAACCTGATTGACGGCCGATTCGGCCACCGCCGGCGGCATCATGAACTTCAGCGCCGGATAGAGAAAAGAGACGATGGAGGCGCCCAGACCGGTGCCGAGCAAGATTCGAATCAGGCTGCGCCGCTCCGGCGCGGGCGGGTCATTCGACATGTCGTTAGCGGAGGGAAGCAACTGGGATTCCACTCTCCTTTTGGCCTCGGCAGAACAGCCGAGAGAGGTCGGACACCACTCCTTATATCACGCAGCGCCTCAAAAAGCTTACTCCCGACGGATCTATCGGCAGCTTTCCGGGTCAAGAGCAGGATAGGCAAGTGGCGCCGCGCACCCATAGCGGGGCATTTCACGCACCCCGGCGGGTGCGCAGAAAGGGCCTGTCCCTGGAACCACGAATTGGCCCTTGCGGCGGTTCTCTGATTCCAAGGGCCAGCCCGGCTGCGGGGCGCCCCGCCGGGACGCCCGGAGTTCCGAGAATTCGGCCATCTCCCCCAGGCCTCTCGCGAGCGCGTCGAAGTCATGGAGGAGCGTCGCAAACTCTCGCTGGGCGCTTTGGCCTTGACCTTTTGACATCGTCCGGCGGCACTGTAGCATAAAGAAGGTCGCCGGCGTGGAGATAAGCTCAGTCGCCGGCGTGGGGGACGGGCAGCTCGGCGCCGGGGGCGGTGGGGGTGGCCTTGGGGGTTCGCAGGCGCTTGACGGCCTCCTGGAACTGATCCATGTAGATGTAGAAGACGGGCGTGATGTAGAGGGTCAGAAGCTGGGAGACGACCAGGCCGCCCTCGACGGTGAGGCCGAGCGGGCGGCGAGCTTCGCCGCCGGAGCCTAAGCCGAGGGCGATGGGGAGGGTGCCCATCAGCGCCGCCATGGTGGTCATCATGATGGGGCGGAAACGGATCAGGCAGGCCTCATAGATCGCTGCGGTGGCGGGCTTGTGCTCCACGCGCTGGGCTTCGAGAGCGAAGTCGATCATCATGATGGCGTTCTTTTTCACGATGCCCACCAGCATGATGATGCCCACGAAGCCGTAGATGTTCAGCTCGGAGCGCAACAGCAGCAGCGTCGCCAGCGCCCCCACCGCCGCCGAGGGCAGGCCGGAGAGAATGGTCAGCGGGTGGATGAAGCTCTCATAGAGTATTCCCAATACCATGTAGATGACCACCACCGCCATGATCAGCAGCACGCCCATGCCCTGGAGCGAGGACTGAAACGCCTGGGCGAAGCCCTGGAAACTGGTGATGATGCTCTCCGGCACGCCCTGGCGGGCGATGCTCTCCACCTGGTCCACGGCTTGGCCGAGCGCGACGCCGGGCTTGGTGTTGAAGGAAATGGTGACCGCCGGAAGCTGGCCCAGGTGATTGACCGTCAGCGGCGCGACGCTGGGGCTGAGCCTGGCCACCGAGTCGAGCGGCACGAGCTGTCCGCCCGAGCTGCGGATGTAGAGCAGGGGAAGGGCGTTGGGGTCGCGCTGGTATTGGGGCAGCAGCTCCATGATTACCCAGTACTCATTGGTAGGCGTGTAGATGGTCGACACCTGCCGCTGGCCGTAGGCGTCATAGAAGGCGTTTTCGATCTGGTCGGGGGTGACGCCGAGGGCGGAAGCTTTGTCGCGGTCGATGTCCACCATCACCTGCGGGCTCGAGATCTGGAGGTCGCTCGTGACGTCCTGCAGGCCGGGCAGCTCGCGCATGCGGCCCTCGACGATGGGCGCCCACTTGTAAAGCTCCTTCAGGTCCGCGTCCTGGAGCGTGTACTGATACTGGCTCTTGGTCAACTGCCCGCCGATGCGCACCAGCGGCAGGTTCTGCATGTACATGGCGATGCCAGGAACCTGGGCGAGCTTTACGCGCAGCTCTTCGATGATCTGCTCGGGCTTCAGCTTGCGCTCGGAGCGCGGCGTGAGCTGCATAAAGATGCGGCCGGTGTTGCCCACCGTGTTCAAGCCGCTCGCGCCGACGCTCGAGGAGAAGCTGCGGATGTTGGGGTCCTGGCGGAGGATCTCCATCAGGGCGAGCTGGTGCTTCACCATGGAGTCGAAGGAGATGTCCTGGGCCGCTTCGGTAAAGGCGAAGATCTGGCCGGTGTCCTGCGGGGGGATGAAGCCTTTGGGTATTGCTACGAACAAGTAGCCGGTGGCGACCACCAGCAGGGCGGAAACGGCCATGGTCGCGGGGCGGTGATTCAGCACGCG
>DASQHK010000796.1:0-1637 GCA_035632135.1 Bryobacterales bacterium | reverse complement strand
GCGGCACCCCAACCTGGTGGCGCTCGAGCTATCGAGCTTCAAGTGCGGCCACGACGCGCCGATTTACACCGTGGTCGAGGAGATCGTGGAGCACTCCGGCACGCCCTACTTCTGCTTCAAAGACATCGACGAAAACAAGCCCACCGGCTCGATCAGGATCCGCGTCGAGACGATTAGCTACTTCCTCAAGCGCTACCGCGAGGACATGATCGCCAACAAGGGCAAAGAAAAATCGATCGAAGAGAAGCTGGCCGAGTTCGAGCGCAAGCTGCGGCTGGAGCTGATGCAGGAGTATGTCGCGCCCGAGACCTTCGACCGAGGCCACAAAGAAACCATTCACGTCACGCTGGACAACCTGATCGCCACGGCCCAGCCGCAGTCCCGGCCACAGGAACTGGTGGCGGGGGACTAACCCGAAATTCACAAATCATTGTCCGGCGCTGCCCGCGATTGGGGTAGCCGGCGCGTTTGAGGAGGCCGAGGCTCGCACGCGCGTGCGGAGCAGCTCGAGCTGCGCATCCGAGAGCCGCCGCAGGAAGCAGCAATATCCATCACGATCGACAAACACCGGTGCGCCGAGCTGCTGCAACGTCTCAGTAGGACCAGACAGCGGCGCGCCGTTGGCCCCATGCAGGCAGAGGTAACGCACCCCGGCGTGAAACCAATCCACTAGAAAGCAGCCATCGGGGAGCAGCAGCGCGTTCCAAACCCGCAACTGGGCGTAGGAAGAATCGATGAAGCCGTGCCGGGCTAGCAACTCCTGGGCCGGCGGCCGCGCGAAATGGATGCTGCTGACAAGATCCCCGCTGCCGTCAAACACGCGCAGCTCGCGCGCCTCCGGCAGCAGGTGATACACCCGACCGCCTCCGACCCAAAGCTGGCTGGTCTCCGTGCGTCCAGGCTCGGGCGGCGGGCACTCCGAAAATGAAGTGACTCGCCGGCCGGCAGCGTCGTATTTGTGAATCAGAAAGCAGGGGCCCCTCGGCCCTGCCCGCATTCGGCGAGAACCTATTGCGAATATCGAGCCCTCGTCGTCGATGACCACGCGGCGAACGATGGCAAGCGGCGTGAACGAGATGGTCCGGTCGTACGCGCCCTCCGGGCCGAACACCAGGAGGCGCGCCGCACCGCGATGCGTAGCGAGAACGTAGAAGCGCCCCTGCGCGTCAACGCCCAGGTCTCTGTCCACTTGCAGCCCGGCCATTTCGTCCGCCGGCGCCGGTCCCAGCCGAATGCGCTCGACTCCCGCGCCCGGCTTTGAGACGCGGTAGAGCGCATGCTGGTCATAGTCGAGAAAGTAAAGATCGCCGCGGACGGCAACCGCCGGCAGCGGCCACGAGGGCAGCGTGATCGCCTCGCGGTCCACCACTCCGAACGAGAGCCGCTGCCCGAAGGCGGCGCTCGCCAGAGCGAACGCTAGAATCAGGGCGCCCACCGCCATCGCTGCCCCTTCCAGGCGGCGCAGACACCGCCCGCCTTACGCCAGGTCGATCTTTTTGCGGACGATCTTCTTCTCATCGAAAACGCCGAGCCCCAGCGCGCCGGCGATCTCGATGTGTTCGGGCTGCATGTTCAGATACACGCTGTCGGCGTCGGGCTTGGCATAGGCCACCGGCGCCGCGCCCATCTGCAAACGC
>DASQHK010000795.1:0-6254 GCA_035632135.1 Bryobacterales bacterium | reverse complement strand
GGAGATCAGGTCGCTCTGATCGGCGCCGGCACCGAAGCTTTTTGGGCGCGCTTGGCCCGCGTTCGGATCATTGCGGAAATGCCCATCGAAGACGCCGGCTATTTCTGGGCGGCCGGCGAGCCGGTCCGGTCCCGGGCCATTCAGATGTTTCGCTCCACCGGCGCCAAGGCGATCGTCGCCGAGAGCCTGCCTCCCTATGCCTCCGCACCCGGCTGGCAAAGGCTCGGCCACACCGGCTATTACGTCTATTTGCTGAAGGGAACCTGATGAGGCGGTCTGCTCACGCTCGCGCCGCCGGCTGCCGCAGAAAGACTTCGCGCCAGAGCTGAAAAACCAGCAGCGCCCATACCGAATACCCATGGTCGCCCTCGCCCCGCTCGAAGCGCGCGCGCAGCGATTCCACGCCCGTGACGGAAAACAGGCCGCTCGCGGCGAGCGCCGCCGGCGAAAGCAGGTCGCCGGCCATTTCGCGCAGCTCGCGCCGCATCCATTGCCGCACCGGCGCTCCGAAGCCCGTCTTTGGCCGCCGCAGGACTCCCTCCGGCAGCACGCCGCGCATCGCCTCCCGCAGCAGCCACTTCCCGGTCCGCCCTCGAATCTTCTGCCGCGCCGGCAGCCGCCAGGCGAACTCGGCCAGCTCCCGGTCCAGGTACGGCACGCGCGCTTCCACGCTCGCCGCCATGCCCATCTTGTCGGTATAAGTAAGATTCAGCGCCGGCAGAAAGGTCTTCAGGTCGCGGTAGAGCATGCGGTCGAGCAGGGCAGGCGAGGGCGACTGATCGAGCAGTTGTGCCGTCTCTTCGCTGGGCCGGTGATTTCCGAGTGCGGCCACTACATCGGGATGGAGCAGCGAATTGGTTTCTTCATCGGTCAGCCATTGGCAATACTGAATGAACTGCTCGAGCGGCGGCCGGTCGAGCGGCGTGAGCATCTTGCGCATTCGCCGCAGCGCGCCGCCCGCCTGGCCCGGCCGCGCCGCCGGCAATCGTCTCGCGGCCCGCGCTACAGCCCGCCGCAGCGGCGCCGGCATCCGGCCAAGGCGAGCGTTGAGGAGCGGCGCCAGATGACGCCGGTAGCCGCCCAGCAGCTCGTCGGCGCCCTGCCCGGAGAGCAGAACGATCGCTCCGTCCTGGCGCGCCTGCCGGCAGATCAAATATGTATTGATAATTGCTGGATCGGCCAGCGGCTCGTCGGCGAAATACAGCAGCCGCGGCAGCAGTTCGGCCACCTGCGCGCGGATGTCGAACACCGTGAGCCGCGCGCCGAACCGCTCCGCCACCGCCCGCGCGTAGGGGAGATCGTCGGTGAACTGGTCGAAGGCATTGTCTTCGCCAGGAAACGCGGCTGTGTAGCAGCGCAGGTCCGAGGCGCCCTCCGGGTCTGCGGCTATCTCGGCCAGCAGAGCGCTCGAGTCGAGGCCGCCGCTCAGGAACAAGCCCACCGGCACGTCGCTCACCCGCTGGCGCCGCACGGCGCTCCGCAAGTGCAGCCGCAACGCCTCCGCCGCTTCCCGGTCGCCCAGCTCCGACGCCGGCGTGCTGGACGGCCCTGGCAGCTCGTAATAGCGCCGGACTTGATACTGCCCGTCCTGCCATTCCAGCAAGTGCCCCGGCGGCAGCTTGTAGATCCCTTCGAACAGCGTCCGCGGGTCCGGCGTCCACAGGAAAGCCAGATAGTCCTGCAGCGCGGCCAGGTTTACGCCGGGAGCCAGGTCGGGATGCAGCAGCAACGCCTTGATCTCGGACGCGAAGATGAGCCGGCCGCCGGAAAGCGGCGCGTAGTAAAGCGGCTTGACGCCAAACGCATCACGCGCCAGAAGTCCCCGCTGCTCGCGCGCATCCCACAGCGCCAGGGCGAACATGCCGTTAAACTCGTCGAGCGCGGCTGCCCCTTTCTCGGCCAGCGCCTCGAGCGCCACTTCCGTGTCGCCGCGGCTGCGAAACCGCCGGCCCCGCACCGCCATCTGCTCGCGGATTTCGACGAAGTTGTAAAGCTCGCCGTTGTAAACCAGGATGTGTCGGCCGTCGGCGCTCACCATCGGCTGGTGGCCCGCCGGGCTCAAATCCAGGATGGCCAGTCGCCGTGATGCGAGCGTTACCGCACCGTTTTCCGCCGAAACAAAGCACCCCTGATCGTCAGGGCCGCGGTGCTCCAGGACGCCGCAGAACTCCCGCGCCAATCCCTCGTTAGCCTGTCCGAAAATGCCCGCGATTCCGCACATGCTGCCACGCACTGCCGCGCGCTTCCCGCGGCGTGACTGGTCTCCTGAACGCCCGCCAGTCACGCTTTTGCCGGTCAACGCACGCCGGCCCCGGCGCGAAAACTCCTCACTTCCGGCCGTCTCGCTGGAATGTTAGTCTATCAGTTATGACCCACCCGGGTCGCGTCGGAGTCTTCGTCATCGCGTTCAATGCCGCACAACACTTGCGGCAAACCATCTCCCGCATTCCGCCCGACGTGTATGACCGCGTGGAAGAGATATATGTCTTCGATGATTGCAGCCCGGACGACACCTTTTCCGCCGGCGTCGGTCTCAAATCCGAGCGGGGTCTCGAAAAACTTCGCATTTACACCAACACGCGCAATCTCCGTTACGGCGGCAACCAGAAGCGCGGCTATCTCTACGCCATCGAGCGCGGATTCGACGTGGTCGTGCTGCTTCACGGCGACGGCCAGTACGCGCCGGAAGTGATGTGGCAGTTGGTCGAGCCGCTGCTCAACAACGAGGCCGACCTCGTCATGGGCACGCGCATGACCGGCGCCACCGCCCTGCGCGGCGGCATGCCCTTTCACAAGTTCCTCGGCAATCGCGTCCTCACCTGGACGCAGAACCGGCTGGCCGGCATGCATTTATCCGAATTTCACTCCGGCTACCGGGCCTTTCGCTGCGACGCGCTGCAGAAAGTTCCGTTCCTGATCAACTCCGATGAGTGGCACTTCGACACGCAGGTCATTCTGCAATTCCAAAATGCCGGGCTGCGCATTCGCGAGATCCCTATTCCGACTTTCTACGGCAAGGAAATCTGCCACGTCAACGGTCTGGCCTACGCCTGGAACTGCGCCCGCACCACGCTGGGCTACCGCCTGCACCGCATGGGCCTGGTGTGGGACGGGAAATATCGGCTTGCCGCCGACTCGCCCGCTTGTGAGTATCAGCCATATCCAAACAGCAGCCACGCCGTGATCCGCGAATATTTCCGCAACCGCGCGCCGGCGCGAGTGCTCGAGCTCGGCTGCGCTGACGGCCGCCTGGCGTCGGAGCTGATGGCTGCCGGCCACAGCGTGGTCGGCATCGAGAGCGACGCCCGCCTCGCCGCGCAGGCGGCCGCGCGCGGCGTCGCGGTGCTGTGCGCCGGCCCCGAGACCTGCGATTTTCAGGAGCTGAAGCAGGAGTTCGACGTGGTGGTCGCCGCAGACGTGCTGGAGCACCTCCGCAACCCCGGCGAGGTGCTGGCGCGATCGGCGCGGCTGCTGCGCGCCGATGGCGAGGTGATTCTCGCCGTGCCCAACGTCGCCAACCTGGCCATCCGCCTGCTCCTGCTGGCCGGACGCTTCCCGTATGGCCGCCGCGGCATTCTCGATCGCACCCACGTCCAATTCTACACGCTGCGCTCGGCGCTCGAGCTGGTCCGCGAGTCGGGCTGGAAAGTCCGCGCCGTCACCCCCACGCCGCTGCCCCTGCCGGTGCTCTTTCCGCGCTTCTCGAAAACAATCCCTGGCCGCGGTCTCGTCGCCCTGCTGGCCTTCCTCACGCGCCGCTTCCGCAAGCTGCTCGGCTACGAGTTTGTGATCGTTGCCGACAAAGTGGCCTATCGCGAAGAGCGCGGAACACTCGCCGAGATCGGCGCCGCCGGCGCGCAGCGCGTCTCCAGGGTCTCCTCTTCCCCGGTGGTAAGATAGCTCAGACGCCGATGTGGATCCTGGGTCTATCCGCCTATTATCACGACTCAGCGGCGTGCCTCGTGCGCGACGGCCAGATCATCGCCGCCGCCCAGGAAGAGCGCTTCTCGCGCAAGAAGCACGACCATCGCTTCCCGGCGTCTGCCGTCGCCTTTTGCCTCCGCCACGCCGGCATCGGCCCCCACGACCTCGGCCTGGTCGTCTTTTACGACAAGCCGCTCACCAAGTTCGAGCGCCTGCTCGAAACCTATCTCGACTATGCGCCCAGCGGCCTCCGCTCCTTCCTCCAGGCCATGCCCCTCTGGCTGCGCGAAAAGCTGTGGATGAAGGAGGAGATTGCGAAGCAGTGCGGGTACCACGGCAAGGTGCTCTTCACCGAGCACCACGAGTCCCACGCTGCCAGCGCCTTCTATCCCTCGCCGTTCGAATCCGCCGCCATTCTTACCATGGACGGCGTCGGCGAGTGGGCCACTTCGAGCTGCGGCTTCGGCCGCGGCAACGAGATTCATCTGCTCTCCGAGCTGCACTTCCCTCACTCCCTCGGCCTGCTTTATTCGGCCTTCACTTACTACACCGGCTTCAAGGTCAATTCCGGCGAATACAAAGTCATGGGCCTCGCGCCCTACGGTCAGCCGCGCTATACCCAGAAGATCCTCGATGAACTCATCGACGTGCGCGAGGACGGCTCCCTGCGCCTGAACATGAAGTACTTCAATTACTGCCAGGGCCTCACCATGACAAACGCTGCGTTCGACCGCCTCTTCGGCGGGCCGCCGCGCCGGCCCGAATCGCCGCTCACCGGGCGCGAAATGGATCTGGCCCGTTCCGTGCAGGACGTGACCGAAATGGTGATGCTGCGCATGGCGCGCCACGTGCACAAAGTGACCGGCGAGCGCAACCTGTGCCTGGCCGGCGGCGTCGCGCTCAACTGCGTCGGCAACGGCCGCATTCTGCGCGAGGGGCCTTTCGAGCGCCTCTGGATTCAGCCCGCGGCCGGCGACGCCGGCGGCGCTTTGGGGGCTGCGCTCTCCGCCTGGCACCAATATCTCGGCAACGCCCGCTCGGTATCAGCGGTCTGCGGCGTGCATTCCGACGGCATGCAAGGCTCCTTTCTTGGCCCCGAGTTTTCGAACGGCGAAATCGCCGCGTTTCTCGACGCCGCCGGCGCGCGCTACACGCGGGTGACCCGCGGCGAGCTGGCCGGCCGCGTCGCCGCGCTGCTCGCCGAAGGAAAAGTGGTCGGCTGGTTTGAGGGCCGCATGGAGTTCGGTCCCCGCGCGCTCGGCGCCCGCAGCATCCTCGGCGACCCCCGCTCGCCCCGCATGCAGTCCGTGATGAACCTCAAGATCAAGTTTCGCGAGAGCTTTCGACCCTTCGCTCCGTCGGTGCTGCGCGAGCGCGTCTCTGATTATTTCGAGCTGGATTGCGACTCGCCCTACATGCTGCTGGTCGCGCCGGTGCGCGCCGGGCATCGCCTCCCCATGACCGCCGAGCAGGAAAAACTCTTCGGCATCGACAAGCTCAACGTGCCCCGCTCCACCATCCCCGCCGTCACCCACGTCGATTACTCCGCGCGCATCCAGACCGTGCGCCGCGAGGAAAACCCGCTTTACTACGATCTGCTGCGCGCCTTCGAGCGTCTCACCGGCTGCCCCGTGCTGGTGAATACATCGTTCAACGTTCGCGGCGAGCCGATCGTGTGTACCCCCGAGCACGCTTACACCTGCTTCATGCGCACCGAGATGGATTATCTCGTCCTGGGCGATTTCCTCCTCGACAAGCGCGAGCAGGGCGAGTTTGTCGAGTCGAAAGCCTGGCAGGAGGAGTTTCAGCTTGACTGACGCCGATCGCCAGTCCCGCAAGACCGCCCTCAGCGTCGGCATTGTTCTCGTCGCCTTCGGCGGCATCAGCCTCTGGCGGCGTCATCTGCTGCGCGCCGAGTTGCTGGCCGGCGCCGGCGCGCTTCTGCTCTTGCTGGGCGCCCTCGCCCCGCGCTGGGCGCGCCCCTTCCACATTGGCTGGATGCGCTTCGCCCACGCCCTCGGCTACGTCAACAGCCGGCTGATCCTTTCCATCATGTTTTACGGCGTGATGACGCCGGTTGGCTTTTTCATGCGCCTGGCGGGCCGCGATCCGCTGCGTCGCCGGCGTGCCGCTTCCGACTCCTATTGGATCCCGCGCCCGAAAACCCGGCAAGACCGCGAACAATTTGAGAGACTATTCTGATGCCCGGTCTTTCCCTGATTCACGAGTTCTGGCTGTTCTTAAGGCAGAACAAGAAACTGTGGCTGCTGCCCATCGTCATCGTGCTGCTGCTGCTGGGAGCGCTGCTGATCTTCGCTCAAAGCTCCGCC
>DASQHK010000794.1:0-4543 GCA_035632135.1 Bryobacterales bacterium | reverse complement strand
GATAGCTCGGGTTACCCGGATTGCCGGCCCGAGTATTACCGCGCGTTCAACGAGGTGATCCGGCTGGGCACGCGGCCCGAAACGCAGGTCAAGATTTGCGCGCCGCTGATCCATTTGTCGAAGGCCGACATAGTCCGCCGGGGCGCGAGCCTGGGCGCGCCGCTCGATCTCACCTGGTCGTGCTATCAAGCGAGCGACGCGGCCTGCGGCGCGTGCGACAGTTGCGCCCTGCGGCTGCGGGCCTTTGAGCAAGCCGGCGTGCGCGACCCGATCCCCTATCAACGGGCATGAAACATTTTCTGCTGGCGCTGTGTGCCGCTGCGGCGCTCGCTGCGCCCGCTCCTGCTGCGAGCGCTGAAAATTACTCCTACTGGATCGAGCCTTGCTCGCAGCAGCTTGGGCGGCAATCGGGTTGCGAAGCGGCCGACCCGGAGCTGGCCGAATGGGCGTTCGAAGCCTGGCAGAGGGCTTCCGGCGGCGCGCTCACCTTCACCCGAGCCGCCGAGGAGCGCAAGGCCCGCCTCCGCATCTATTGGGCGGCCGGCAACGCCGGCCTCTACGGCGAAACAGCCCCGATTCGCGTGGACGGCAAGAGGGGCGCCGCCGTTTACGTGCTGCCCGACGTCTCCCAGCTCGGGCCGCAAATCGCCGCGGCCTGCCGCAACGACCGTCTCTTCCGCCACGCCATCGTCTATCTCACCTGCCTCCACGAATCCGGCCACGCCATCGGCCTGTCTCACACCGCCGCCTACGACGACATCATGTACTTCTTCGGCTTCGGAGGCGATATCGTCGAATACTTTGCGCGCTACCGCCGGAAGCTCCACGCGCGCGAAGATATCCGCCGAAACCCGGGCCTTTCGCCGGCCGACGAGCGCCGCCTGGGAGCTCTGTATTCGAAATAGGTTCGAAATCGCGGCGAGGGTTTTCTACCGCTCGCGCGTCGCCTGGATGAGGGCTTCCATGTGGTCGAGGTACTTCTCGAGCGCGCGGCGGCCGAGCGGCGTGAGGCGGTATTCGGTCTTCGGCAGGCGGCCCTCGAAGTATTTCGAGCAGGCGATGTAGCGCGCCTCTTCCAGCTTGCGGGCGTGGACGCTGAGGTTGCCGTCAGTGGTCTTCATGAGCTTCTTGAGATCGTTGAAGGTGAGCGAATCGTTGACGGCGAGAGCACTCACAATACCTAGCCGCATGCGCTCATGAATGAGCCGGTCGAGATCCAGCGGCCGGCTCTCCGCCGTGCGGCCGCGCCCGCCGCGCGCCTCCGGCCCCTCGGCGCGGGCCTTTTGCGAGCGCTCGTCGATCAAAGCACTTTGCTTAGCCACCGTACCTCCTGGCAATGACGATGCCGAAAACAATGTGGATGCCGCCGAAACCCGCGGCCATGAACCAGTTGCCCCAGCTCGCCGGCGAAGCCAGAGCGAGCGCGCCCTCCACCATGAAGCACAAGCCCATCACCGGCACGATCCTCACCGAAAATGCCCCGCCCGTGACGACGGCGGCGCCGTAGAGCAGCAGCCACATCGGCGGAATGACGCCGGCGAGCCCGGCGCGATAAAGCACCACCGTCAGCAGCGCAGCCACCGCCAGCGGCGGGAGCAGGCTGAGGGCGAATTTGCGGCCGGGGCCGGAAAGCAGCGGGGTCTTCGCCGCGCGCGCCTTGCGGAGCATCGCCAGCGTGCCGATGCCGAAGGCCACCAGCGCCTCTGCCATCCAGATGCCGAGCCACGTCTCAACGCTCGCACGCCGCGCCGCCAGCGCCGCCGCGGCCAGCGCGGTCAATCCCATCGCAATGCCGCCCACGCCGGGAACGGCCGTAAACGAAGCCGCCGACTCCATGGTCTCGCGGATGTAGCGCAAATTGTCGAAGGCGCGGGCGTCGATGGGAATCGGCTCGCGGCGCGGCGACCGCAGGGGACTGGCGGAACCCATAGGAGAATTATACATGGCCGTTTCAGTATTTACAAGCGCTTTATGGTTTAAAGTTTATAACGCCTCGCTGGTTCTTCCCGCCTCGTCACGCGCGGCGCTTGCGGCGCTCGGCCAAGTTGAATTTCTGATGCCAGGTGGACTCCGCGCCCCCGCCGTAGCGGGCGATGACCGCCTCGACCAGGTAGGGCCGCCCGTCGCGGGTGGCGGCGATGCCGCGTTTCAGAGCCGGCTCGATCTCGCCGGGCGCGGTGACCTTCTCTCCCGCCACGCCCTGGCTCGCGGCCAGCTTCACGAAGTCGATCTCCGGATCGCCCAGGTACATACCCGCGTAGTGGCCCGTGCCCGCCATCTTTCTTTTGTAGTTGTGATAGGCAAAGCGCACGGTCTGGTAGTTATAGTTGTTCCACACCACGGTCAGCACCGGGATGCCGTAACGCGCCTGTGTCCAGAAGCCCGAGGCGCTGTACATCACCGAGCCGTCGCCGATGGAGCAGACCACCTGGCGGTCCGGCGCAGCCAGCTTGGCGCCGATCGAGGCGCCGATGCCCCAGCCGAGCGACGCGCCGGTGTTGGCCACCCGCATCAGCTCGTTCTCGCGGAAGCCAAAGCGAAAGGCGTCGTATCTTCCGGTGAGGTTCTCCGTAACCACGATGGCGTCCGGATCGATCGTGCGGGCCATCACGGCGCCCAGCTCGTCGGGATGGATGGGGCGGCGCCCGAAGTTCTTGCGCGCGTCGGCTTCGGCTTTCGCCCGCCGCGCCGTGGTGATGGCGCGAATCTCTTCGGAGCGCGGCGCAGCGAGCGCGGCGAGCCTTTCTTTGGTGAGCCGGCTCTCCAGGGCGGCGCGCAGGTCCACGAGCGCTTCCTTCACGTCCGACACCAGGGCCAGGTCGGTCGGATAATTGCGGCCCATGTTGTTGGTGTCGATGCCGATGCGAAGAATGCGCGCGCCGGGAGGCGCTTCCGGAGATTCCGGCACGGCGCGGCCGCCGAAGTCCCGCGCGCCGATCACAACCACCAGGTCCACGCCGCGCTTCACGTACTCGGAGCCCATGCTGAAGCCGCCGAGACAGTGCGGGTGCCGGACGGGGAAGTTCGAGAAGCCCTCCAGGCCGGCCGCCACCGGCAGCCCGAGTTTCTCGGAGAAGGCCACCAGTTCCGCCTGCGCTCCCGATTTCCAGACTTCGTCGCCTACTACTAATATTGGCCGGCGCGCTTCGGCGAGCATCCGCGCCGCCTCCTGGACGTCGCTTGCCGTGGCCCGCACCCGCGCCCGAATCAGGAAACGCTCGGCCGGCAGCACCTGCGCCCGCACGCCCTTGGCCTCGAGCGCGTAATGCGCCATGGCGAGATACACCGGCCCGCCCGGCTCGGTGGCGGCGACTTTGAACGCGCGGCGCACCATCAACGCCAGGCTCTCCGGCTTGCGCGCCTCCCAGGAAATCTTGGTGAACTGGCGATTGATCTCTTTCTGGTCAAACCCGGGGCGCGGCGCGAGCAGGATGTCGTCGCTCCACTGCTCGTTGTCGTTGAGGCCGGCGGTGATGACCAGGGCCGAGCCGTCGCGCGCGGCGTTGTAGATTTGCCCGGCCGCTTGCGCCGTGCCGGCGATGACGTGCACGTTGACCAGCGCCGGCTTCCTGCTCACGCGGTGGTAGCCGTCGGCCATCGAGATGACGACGCCCTCGTGCAGGCCCATGATGAGCTGCATGCCGGGCGTATCGACGAAGGCGTCGAAGAAGCCGACCTCGTAAGAGCCGGGATTGGTGAAGAGGTACTCGACGCCGGCGGCCTTGGCCTGCGCCACGACCAGGTCGCCGCCGGTTCCTTCCACGGTCGAAGCGCCCGCAACGTCGGTGCTCGCCGCGCGCTCGGAAGCGTCGAGCGGCGCGAGAACCGCCTGCGCCGCGGCGGCGCTGAAGCCCAGCGCTCCCATGCTTTTCACAAAGCCGCGCCGCGAGAGACTCCGCCCGAGGTAGCGATGAACCAGGTCCCGCATGGCCGCCTCCCTACGAAGGCAAATGTCGCACAAACAGGGTGAAGTTGTCGAGCACGGCGCCCCAGTGAACCCCCGCGAGCATCAATGCATCACCAGGCCGCCGTCCACGTTGATGGTCTGGCCGGTGAGCGCGTCGCTCAAATCGGTTGAAAGAAACAGGCAGACGCGCGCGATGTCGATGGGCACGATGCGCCGGTTGAGGCATTGCTGCTCCACGATGGCCGCCATTTGCTCCGGCGTGGCCACGAGCTTCTCGGTTTCCACTTCCACCGCGCCGGGCGTGATGCAGTTGATGTGGATATTATAAGGACCGATCTCGCGGGCGAGCGCGCGGGTGAAGCCGATCACGCCGCCTTTGGTCGCGACATAGTGCACCAGGTTCGCCATGCCTTTGAAGAAAGTGACCGAGGAGATGTTGACGATCTTGCCGGCGCGCCGCTCGATCATCAGCGGCAGCACGAGCTTGGTGCAGTGGAACACGCCCTTGAGGTTGACTTCCTGCATGTCGTCCCACTCTTTTTCGGTCATCTCGAGGAACGACTGGCGGGGATAGACGCCCGCGTTGTTGATCAGGATGTCGATGCGGCCGAAGCGCGCCAGCGCGTCCTGCACGGC
>DASQHK010000793.1:0-19433 GCA_035632135.1 Bryobacterales bacterium | reverse complement strand
AATCCCGCTCCCGCGAGCAGCGCCAACACAGCCGCCGCCGAAAGCAGCTTGCAAATGGTTTTCAGGCGCAGAAGGTTTTAATTGTAGCAGGAGCTTTCTCTGCGCCTCTGCGGCTAGATTTCGCGCCACCGCGCCAGCAGGAAGACCTTGGCCGGCCGCCCGGGCACGACGTCGAAGTAGTAGCGATACCCATCCACCGAGGCCTCATAGAAATTGGCCCGGCGAGGGTCCGGGTCCGCGTCGAGGCCGCGCTCCAGCTCGCGCCGCAGCAGCTCGGCGGCGCCCCGGTCGGGGCCGCCCGGGCGCAGATCCGCCACCCGCGCGCCCGGCAGTTGGATCCACCCCTGCGCGTCCGAAACCGGTCTTTCCAAAACGGCTCCCGTCATTGCAGTACGACCTCCTGACCCTCTTGTAATCCTGCCAGCACTTCGGTCCGCGCGCCGTTGCTGATGCCCGTCTTTACGGCCGTTTTGCGCTTGCCGTTTTTCTGCGCCGGGTCCGGCGTTTCCACCCACGTGGTCTTGTCCCTGTTGTACACCACGGCCGCCTCGGGTATTGTCAGTACGTTCTTGTGCTCCTCCAGAATGATCTCGGCATTGGCCGTCATCAGCGCTTTCAGATCGCGCGGCTGGAGGATCGACACCCGCACCTCGAATGTGGTCACGTTGTCCTTTTCCTCGCCCATTGGCGAAATGCGCGTCACCTTGCCCAGGTACTTGCGCTCTTTGAACGTCTCCACGGTGATCCGCGCCGGCTGCCCGACGTAGATTTTCCCCACGTCGCTCTCATCCACCTTGCCCTTCACGTAGAGTTCGCGCATGTCTCCCAGCGTCATGATCAGCGTGGCGGCGGAGCCCATGACCAAAATCGATGAGACGGCGTCACCCAGCTCGACGTTTCGCGAAAGCGCCACCCCGTTGATCGGCGAGCGGATGGTTGCGTACAAAAGATCCTCGCGCGCCTGCTCGAGCGACGCCCGCGCTTCTTTCACGTGCGCTTCCGCCTGCCCGATATCAGCCTTGGCGGTGTCGGCGCTGGCCTGGGCTTGCTGCTGCTTGTTCACCGCCATCTCGTAAGCCTTCTCGGCGTCGTCCAGAGCCTGCGGCGGTATCAGCCCCTCGCGCAGCAGCCCGCGGCTGCGCTCCATCTGCCGCTTCAGGAACGGCACGTCCACGCCTTTGGCGTCGGCGAGCATCTTCTCGTAAGACGCGCGGCTCGCCGTCACGTTCGCCTCCGACGCGGCCAGCGTGGCTTCGAGTTGCCGCACGCGCGCGCTCAGTTGGTCCCGGTCCAGCTCCGCGAGCACGTCGCCTTCTTTCACCCGATCCCCCACGTCCACCAGCAGCTTCTGGATGATGCCGCTCGCCTTGCTCTTGATCTCCACCCGCGCGATCGGCTCGATCTTTCCCGTCGCTACCACGCTGCGCGCCAGGTCGCCCCGCTCCACCCGCGCCAGCTTCGTCGGATCGATGCGCGTGTTCGGCTTCGACAGCGCCGTAAACAGAACCACCCCGCCCGCCACCAGCGCCACCGCCAGCCCGAGCATCCACCACCGGCTTTTCCGCTTCTGACTCACTGACGCCTCTCTATTCGACGATTATCCTATGAATACGGAAGCAGCCGCCGTTTGGTTCCCGGAGCGCAGGCTGGAGTTCACCGTTGTTACGGTCGTGGCGCGGCCATCCATCAGGTCGAACAGGGCTGCCCGCGAACGATCTTCCCGTTGGAAAGCCCGCCGCGATCCCTCAGCGGGCCTTCCGGGGCCTTCCGAGGCTGGTTGACGCCGGTACTGCTTCTCGGTATGATGAAGCTAATTACGCACAACCGCGCGTAGGAGGGAATGAATGGGTCCGCTTGGCGTACCCGAGATGATCTTCATTTTCGTGCTGGCGCTGCTGATCTTCGGACCGAAGAAGCTGCCGGAATTAGGCCGTTCCCTGGGAAAAGGCATGGCGGAGTTCCGCCGCGCTTCCAACGAATTGAAGAGCACTTTCGAACGCGAAATGAACAACCTTGAGCGGGAGAACGAGTCGGTGAAAGAGGTGACCAGCCAGTACGCGGCCACCCCGAACTACGACTATCCTTACGAGGACTATAGCCACTCCCAAGAATCCACATCCAGCGCATCCGCACCTCAGGCCGCTGAAACCAACCCCGCGCCCCCATCCGGGGCGAGCCCGGCGCAAAGCGAAGTCAAGAGCGAAGTAAAGAGCTGAATGGTTCCAGAAGAAGAGAAACCAACGGCCTCCCCGGCTGAGGGCGAGGTATTGCCCCCGCCGGGCCCGGCGAGCGCCCCAGAAGGCGCCCCGGAGCGTGCCTCCGAGGAAGCCGCGCAAACCGCGGCCGCCGGTGCGGGCGAAAGCGCGGCGCCCCGCTCTGGAGAAGACGACCCGCTGGCGGGCGAAGCCTTCTCCGAAACGCATACTTTCGAGCGGCCCTCCGAGGCGTCTTATGCGCCCATCGCCGCTTCCGAGGAGCCACCCGCTTCTCCGCCGCATGAGTATTACGACGACCCGTATTCCGACTACAACGATCCCTACGTCTCTTCGGAAAGCTCCAGTCCGACCACTGCCCTGGTAGCGGCCACGGCTCCGCCCATCGAGGAAACCGGCTCGAGCGGCGGCCCGCCTCCATCGCCTCCACCCGCCCCACCCTCTGGTGGCGGCGGAGGCGGCGACGGCGGGGATGGGGACGACGAGGAAGAAGGCATGGTCCGCATGTCCTTCTTCGACCACTTGGCCGAGCTGCGACGCCGCCTCCTCTACTCCGTGGCCGGCCTGGTGGTGGCCTTCGGCATTTGCCTGACCTTTGCCAACAGCTTGTGGGACGTCATCTCCCGCCCGGCCGTCTACGCGCTCGAGCAGCTCAAGGTGAATCCTCCCGAGCTGGCGCAGATCGCCCCCATGGAGTACTTCAACATCGTCTGGATCAAGCTGCCGCTGCTCGGCGCCGTCTTCGTCGCTTCGCCCTGGCTGCTCTACCAGCTCTGGGCCTTCATTGCTCCGGGACTGTACAAGCGCGAGCGCCGCTGGGCCGCGCCTTTCGTCATCTCGACGGCGGGCCTGTTCATCCTCGGCGGCGTTTTCGCCTACTTCGTGGTGTTTCGCTTCGCGCTGGTCTTCCTGCTCGGGTTAGGCATTGGCAACCACGTCCACCCGTTTGTTTCCGTGGAGGAGTACTTCGATATTTTCGTCAACATCATGCTCGGCATCGGGGTGGTGTTCGAGCTGCCGGTGCTGATCTTCTTCCTCACGCTGATCCGCGTGGTGACACCCGGCTTTTTGATGCGCAACATCCGCTACGCCATCCTGATCATCCACATCATCGCCGCCGTCGTCACCCCCACCCCCGACGTATTCAACATGGAGCTGTTTGCTTTGCCCATGTGCCTGCTGTTCTTCGTGGGCGTGGGCGCGAGCTACCTGCTCATCCTCAAGCGCGAGCACCGCAGGTTCCCCTGGGGCACCGTGCTCGCCTACGCGATCCCCATCCTGGGCATCATCGCCGGCATGTTCTACTACCTGCACGTGCGCTACGGCTACCACTTCGTGCGGCACATGCCGTTCTTCGTGCGCTGAAAATCGATAAAGCCGCGAATGCACGCGAAAGCGGCCACAGACATTGGCGTCCTCGGGCGTGGCACGGCGAAGCTTGATTATGGAAGTAAGCGCTGGACTTGACATCGGCAAGGCTCCGACACGAGCGCCGGGTTCTTAATTCGTGATCATTTTCGTTCTCCTTGCTCTTGGGTGGCCCGGTCTTGTCGCTACTGAGTGTCGGCGGAGGGCCCGTAGATCCCTGGGACCTTGCCCCCCATTGGTCGGAGATAGGAACTGAGCTGGCCCCGATGGTGGACCGAATGCTTGACCGCCATCGCCAGCAGGTTGACTGCGGGGGCTTGGACCATGCCAAGCAGATCCAGGACTTTGGCCAACTTCTCGCCCGGCAGGGCGCGCACGCGATTCAGGGCCGCCGGAACCTTTTCTTTGTAGCGGGCGGCGGCGTCGGCCGGATTCATGATGCCACAGGCGTCTGAATCGTCCGGCGGGGGCGTGAACTGGCCGTTCGCGATGCTGTTCAGCAACCACTCGTCTTCCAGAGTGATGTGCCGGATGAGTCCCAGACCGGTCTTGGCCTTCGAGTCCGGCCGGTAGTCGAGCCGACCGGTGGGAATCGCTTCGATGACCCGCAAGGTCGTCCGCATTTCATTTTCAAAATCTGCGATGAGAAAATCGGCTACGGTTTTGGCTTCTTGGGGATTCATAAGTTGTTCCTTTTGGTTGATTTTATCGTGTTCCGGCTGTCCGCAACCGGGTTGGATTGCCATAGCCGTCCGTGCTTGACACCCGGATGTGTAACGAGCAGCCTCCCCGTTACAAAAAAATATGGGCCGATCGACATGAAAGGGAACGGTCCAGTGTCATGTCATTCGACCTGAGAAAAATTCTGGATCCTTCTTGTAACGGCGGTCCAGGTTGTTACACATCCAGCTTGAGAAAGGAAGGAAGATGAATACCAACGCCCAAGCTTGCGCGCCACCGGGCGCTGCTCTGATTCATTCGTACAACGCTGCGCCGGATATTGAGGTCCTGACGTCGAACTTCCCGATTCCGGGCTACGGACTGGTGCCCATCAACGCTTTTGTCATCCACGGCTCGGAGCCCATCCTGGTCGACACGGGGGCGGGGGTGGACCGCGAGGCGTTCCTGCCTGCGCTGCGGTCGATGATCGATCCAGCCGACCTGAAGTGGATCTGGCTCACCCATACGGACTTCGACCACATCGGCAGTTTGCAGGAGTTGCTCGCCGAGAACCCGCAGATCCGGGTGATCACTACGTTTCTCGGCGTGGGCATCATGAGCCTTTCCGCCCCGCTGCCACTGAACAGAGTCTACCTCGTCAACCCTGGCGAGAGGATCACCGTGGGTGACCGCCCACTCACCGCCGTCAGGCCGCCCGCGTTCGACAACCCTTCGACCACCGGCTTCTACGACCACAAGTCGGGGGCGCTGTTCAGCTCCGACTGCTTTGGAGCGCTCCTGTCAGCGGTTCCCCAGAACGCGGCTGACCTCTCTGACAAGGATCTGCGGGAGGGGCAGGTTTTTTGGGCGACGATCGACGCGCCGTGGCTGCACAAAGTGAACAGGGGCGCGTTCGCGAGAGAGCTGGACGGCATTCGCAAAATGGACCCGAAAATGGTCTTGAGCAGCCATCTGCCGGCCGCGCCGGGACACATGACAGAACGGCTGCTGGCGTCGCTTGCGACCGTCGCGACATCTCAGCCGTTCGTCGGGCCGGATCAGGCCGCGCTCGAGCAGATGTTGAAGCAGATGACGGAGGCGCCTCAGTAGCCGGGGGCCGCCGAGCCGCGACCGCTTTTGGGTTCCGCCTTGTCCGTAGCGGCGGACCGTCTCGTGTACAATGGTCACGTTTGATAGCGGATGTGTAACGGGCAGCCGGCTGTTGGACATCAAACGCGCATCCATGATCATTGAACGAAGCGATGCTGAGCTAGTGCAGCAAATTGGCTCCGGAAACGACCGCGATACGGAAGCCGAGCTGTTCCGCCGCATGGCTCCGCGCATTCGGCTCTACGGTTTGCGTCACTTGAGAGACGAACATGCCGCGGACGATCTTACCCAGCAGGTTCTGATCACAACGCTGGAAGCGTTACGGGCGGGCCGCCTGCGCGAACCGGAGAAGCTCGCCTCTTTCGTGCTGGGAACGTGCCGCATGACGGTGCTCGACCTGCGCCGCGGCGCTCAGAGAAAGGAACGCCTGCTCGAACAGTTTGGGGCAGATCTGCTGAGGCCGGTCCCGCCGTTCGTGCCACGCCTCGACCATGACCAGCTTACGCGCTGTGTGCAGAATCTGAAAGAACGCGAACGCGCGGTAGTCGTCATGACTTTCTATGACGAGCAGACCGGCGCGGATGTCGCCAGTTTCCTGGGCGTTTCCGAAGCCAATGTGCGGGTGATTCGTCATCGGGCGATCCACCAACTGCGCGATTGTATGGGGGTTGTTGCATGAACTGCTTAAATCCCATCGACACAACCGTCCTGGCGGACTACTGGCTCGCAGCGCTGGCAGATTCTGAAGACGAAGCCGTCGAGCTGCATCTGCTCGAATGCGACCGGTGCGGGGCGCGGCTCCGCGAAGTGATCGCGCTTGCCGAAGGAGTCCGCAAGCTGGCGCGCGAAGGCTCCCTGCGGATGGTTGTCAGCGACTCATTTCTTAAACGTGTCGCGGAGGACGGCTTGCGTATCCGTGAATACGCTCCTCCGGCGGGAGGCGGCGTGCAGTGCACGGTGACAGCCGAAGACGATTTTCTCATTGCACGTTTGGCTGCGAACTTGACCGAGGCAAAACGAGTCGATCTCTGCATTTGTGATGAGCTTGGCGTCGAACAGCTCCGGCTGCCGGATATTCCCATTCAGTCCGGGGCAAACAACGTTGTCTACCAGGAGTCGATCACATTCGCGAAGGCGATGCCTACGAGCAGAATGATCGCGCGTCTGGTCACCTTCGATGAAGCAGGCGGTGAGCGTCTGCTCGGCGAATACACGTTCAACCACACGCGCTCCATGCCCGGCCCAGGCGCTTGGTAAGGGCTCTGAGCATACCCAGTCGTTGAGGGCCTGTTACGCCAGCTTCCAAGGCGGCCGGTAGCGGTAGCTCAGCAGCCGGTTAGCCGCCTCGTTGTTGGTGAAGCGCTCCGCGTCGCGATCCCATTTCAGGTGGCTCTCGGTCTTGAGCGCCAGGTTTCCCAGGATGGTCGTGGTGGTGGAGCGGTGGCCTGTTTCGATGTCGCAGTTGCACTTGGCGCGGCTCTTGATGCAGTCGAGAAAGTTGCGCGCGTGGGCGACGGTGCTGTTCGACGGGCCTTTCGCCGAAATCGGCTCCATGGCCGGCTTCTTCGACGCGTTATACATCTTTCCGGTTGTACGGTCGAGGGGATTGGCGGCGGGAATCGGCTCTCCGGCGTTTTCCTCCGGCACGACTTCGTAGTGGCCGTCGTAGACGTACATCGTGCCCTTGGTCCCGCGAAATTCGGCTAGGGATCGCGGGTTGGCGCCGGCCGGCGCTCCGTTGCAGTTGAACTGCGAAAAAGTCACCAGCGTCTTGCCCGGATACTCCCACAGCGCCTCCATCGTATCCGGAATCTCCCGGTTGTCCGCGATGGCGTATTTGCCGCCGACTGCCGTCACCGAGAGCGGCGCGTCGTGTCCCAGCGCCCACTGTATCAAGTCGAGGTAGTGGACGCCGTTGTTGGTGATCTGCCCGCCCGAGTAGTGCCAGAACCAGCGGAAGCGGTAAAACGTCCGGTTGGGATTGAACGGGTCGCGCGGGGCCGGCCCGAGGTAGAGGTCCCAGTCGAGGTCCTTCGGGGGCGGCGCGTCCGGCGGATTGCCGATGCCCTGCGGCCACTCGTTGGTGATATCCCAGCAGCGCGCGGCCGTCACACGGCCGATGCCGCCGCTGCGCACCAGCTCCGCCGCCTCGCCGCAGATCTTCGATGACCGCCGGTTGATGCCCACTTGCGCCACGCGCCGGTTCCGCGTGACCGCCTCCACCATCTTGCGGCCCTCGACCACGGTCAGCGACATCGGCTTCTCGACGTAGACGTCTTTGCCCGCGTTGCAGGCGTCGACGCACATCAGCGCATGCCAGTGATCGGGCGTGGCGATCACGACGGCGTCGAGGTCGCGCATCTCGAGCAGGCGCCGATAGTCCTTGAACCGCTGCGGGTTGGTCCCCGCCCGCGCCGCCGCGTGCTCCATGTAGTCTTCCCGCAGGTCGCATACTGCTGCTACCTGCTGGTCGGCGTATTCGAGGAACGCCCGCAGGTCCTGGTCGCCGCGGTTCCCTACTCCGATAAAGCCCAGCCGGGCGCGGTCGTTGGCTCCGAGGACGCGCTGGTAGGACAGCGCCGTCAGCGCGGCCGCGCCGGCCACGGTGAAACTTCGTCTGGTTGTCTCCATGGCCGCATGATAACTCCTCGCGGGGCGGACGGCGTACCTCCTTAGCAACCACAGACCTGCGGGCCCTCTACATGCCGCTCTCGTCGGCCGAGGGACCATAGATGGCCGGCACGGGAACGTCATTGAGGCGCAGGTAGACGCCCAGTTGCGCGCGGTGATGAATGATGTGGTTGAGCGTCATGGCGCGCACCACTCCGACACGCGGCAGGGTGAACAGCGTCTTTCCCTGGTACTCGAGCGACCAGGGCTGCAGGAAGTGCTCATCGCTCGCCCCCGCGATGGCCGCCCGCGCCTCGGCCACCTTCTGGTCGAACACTTCCACAATCTGCCGGCGGGAAGTAGCCACGACGGGCTTGTATTCCCCGGAACTCAAGTTCAGGGAGTTCGTTTGGATGGCGGTGGTCGCAAAGCCGGGAAGCTCCGCCACATGTCCGGCCAGCCGTCCTAGCGTCATCGATTTTTCGTGCGGCTTCCAGGCCAGCTTGTCTTCCGGAATCCTCTCCAGTGTTCTCCGGGTATGGGCCATCTCCTGATCAAACTCAGGGAGCAGCGCATCACTGATCTTCATAGATTCCTCGATCCTTTCTTGGCCGAGTGCGGCCAGGGACACATGCTACCATATTCGCTTTTTCTTCGCCAGTATTGATTCTGCTCAAGCGCCCGAGCGTAGCCTTACGCTCGGATCGGAGCCGCAACGCCAGGCGGCCTGCTGCGGCCTTCGGAAAGACCGCTTGCTTCGCGCGCGGCTCGGCATCGGGGCCCACCCGCGCTCACGCCGTTCTGCTTATCGTTCCCATAAAGATATGTAATAATAAAAACAGGCCAGCTGCCCCCGGGCGGCTTCTGGAGGCTCCCATGTGGATTGGCGTTCCCAAGGAAGTGAAGGACCACGAGGCCCGCGTGGCCCTGGTTCCGAGCGGAGTGATGGCCCTGCGCGAGTCTGGCCACCGCGTCGTGGTGGAGGCCGGCGCGGGCGATGCCAGCGCCATCCACGATGACGATTACCGCGGGGCGGGCGCCGAAATCGGACACAACGCCGCGGAGGTCTGGCAGCGGGCCGACCTGGTCGTGAAGGTCAAGGAGCCGCAGCCAAGCGAGTACGCCCACCTCCGCCCCGGCCTCATCCTGTTCACTTATCTCCACCTCGCCCCGCTGCCGGAGCTGACGCGGAAGCTCCTCGATGCTCGCGTCACCGCGATCGCCTACGAAACCATCCGCGAGTCCGACGGCTCGCTGCCGCTGCTCACCCCCATGAGCGAGGTCGCGGGCCGGCTGGCCGTGCAGGTCGGCGCGCGCTATCTGGAGCAGGAAAACG
Organism: Bryobacterales bacterium; assembly: GCA_035632135.1. Classification (GTDB taxonomy): domain Bacteria; phylum Acidobacteriota; class Terriglobia; order Bryobacterales; family JACQDG01; genus DASQHK01. Next base: position 10,136 of record DASQHK010000793.1, on the reverse strand, counting down.
GCGGCCGCGGCGTGCTGCTGGGCGGCGTGCCGGGCGTGGCCCCCGCCGAGGTAGTGATACTAGGCGGTGGGGTGGTCGGGACCAACGCGGCGAAGGTCGCGCTGGGTTCCGGCGCCCGCGTCACCATCATCGATCGCAACCTGAAACGCCTGCGCGAGATCGACGACATCTTCCATGGCCGCCTCACCACGCTCGCCTCTAACCTCTGGACCGTCTCGGAAGCCCTGAAGAAAGCCGACCTCGTCATCGGCGCGGTGCTCATTCCCGGCGCAACCGCGCCCCGCCTGGTCCGCCGCGAAATGATCTCGCAAATGAAGCGCGGCTCGGTGGTCGTCGACGTCGCCATTGATCAGGGCGGGTGCCTGGAAACATCCCGCGCCACCACCCACAGCGACCCGGTGTATCGCGTTGACGGCGTCATCCACTATTGCGTTTCGAACATGCCCGCGGCCGTTCCGCACACCTCCACTTTCGCCCTCACCAACGCCACGTTCCCCTATCTGCACCTGCTCGCCGATCTCGGCCTCGATCACGCCCTTGATGGCAGCCCCGCTCTCCGCGAAGGCGTTAACACGCACCGCGGCGAGTTGGTCCACCCCGGCGTCGCCGAGTCTCAGGGCCTGCCGTGCCACGAGCTGATCGCCGCGGTGCACTAACTGTGGGGCTCGGGAAAGTGCAAGCTGGGATCCGGGTTGCCGACGAGGTTTGGATTGCCACGGCCTTGCTGCATCGAGAGCATCCCGAGCGGGGCGATTTCACGGTTCGAGAAATTGTAGAGCGGGCTGCTCTGGAGCACCTGAGGCCGGGGCTGCGACCCGGTGTATCCGTCCACGTCTATCTGCATTGCGTGGCGAACCGAGACCCCAAGCCGTCAACCTACCGCATGCTTTACGCCACTGGGAGCAACAGGCGGCGGCTCTACCAGCCCAGGGACCCGGCAAACCCCGGCCGCAGCGGCAAGATCACGCCCCGCCGTGATTAGATTCCTCAGAAATACCACTACCTGCTCGAGTGGTACAACAAGGATTTCTGCAAGTCCGACTCCAGTGTAGCGCCTGCAGCGGACCCCATGCTGGCGTCATACGGCCTGGGCAGCGAGATCTGGCAGGACGAGGATGCGGACGAGTACGTGCGACGGTTGCGCGAGGGCTTGCGCGGCGCACGCGGGGTGTGATCTGTTTATCACCAACGATGAGCGTTTGAGCCGCAAGGCAGTGCCGGGCGTACAGTTCATTGTTTCTCTGAGCCGGGCTTTTCTCTGAGCGGCTACCCTTCTTTGCCTGGCTTTTCCGGGCTGAATCTTGCCACCAGCGAGCGGGTCAGGTTTTGCGAGTGGTGGGTGGCGGTTTCGATGGCGGAGATGAGCATGGAGCGCAGGCCGTGCTTTTCGAGCTCGTGGATGGCGGAGATGGTGACGCCGCCGGGGGTGATGACCTGGTCCTTCAAGATCGCCGGATGCAGCATGGTCTCGCGGACGAGCTTGGCCGCGCCGAGCACGGTTTGCTCGGCCAGGCGCGTGGAGACCTCGCGCGAGAGGCCCATTTTCAGGCCGCCGGCGGTCAGCGCTTCGATCACCATGTAAACGTACGCCGGGCCGCTGCCAGAGAGCGCGGTGACGGCGTGCATCATGTCTTCCTCGACGAAGGCCACCACGCCCACGGCGCGGAAGATGTTCTCGACAAGCTGGCGGTGGGCGGCGGTTCCGGCGGCGTTCGAGGCCACGGCCGTGGCGCCTTCCTCGACCACCACCGGAATGTTCGGCATGGCGCGGAAGATGGGCATGCGCTTGCCGATGAGCTGCTCGATCAGAGCGATGGGAACAGCGGCGGCGAGCGAAATCAGGATCTGGTCTTCGCGCAGCACGTCGCGGATTTCTTCGAGCACGTGCGGCTGCGTGGAGGGCTTGACGGCGAGGATGATGAGATCGGCGGCTTCTGCGGCCTGGCGATTGCCGCCGGCGGTGACGGTGATGGAGTATTTGGCAGCCAGCTCCTCGGCGCGCTCGGCGGTGCGCACGGTGGCGATGAGATGCTCGCGATCGGCGACGCCGGTTTTGAGGATGCCGCCGATGAGCGCGGCACCGATGTTGCCCGCGCCCAGGACGGCGATCCGCTTGGAATCGTGCTTCTTCGAGTCCGGCATGAGGACATTGTAGCGGGATCGCCGGCGGCCGGGCTGATATCATCGGGGTATGTTGCGGGCGCTCTGCGGAGCATGGTTGCTGTCAGCGGCGGCGCTGGCGGCGGGTTCGACGGGACCGTCCCTGGGGGCCGGCGGGGAGCGGCTGCGGGCGATTCGCGGGATCACTTTCCCGGCCGAGCAATGCTACCGCGTGCGCGACGTGTTTCTGGAGCGCGAGGACTTCAAGCTGCATTTTTCCGACGGCTACATTCTGATGGCGGCGCCGGTGGAGGGCCGCGTGTTCGCGGCTTTGTTTCTGGCAGCCACCGACACCGGCGAGGGCGAGATTATCCTGATGCCGCCGACGGCGAGCGAGCGGCAATCGCTGGCGCGGTTCGTGGACGCGCCGGTGCTCGACGAAAACATCCGCACGGCCATGATGTTTTTCACGGACGACACGGGGGAAGTCTTGCGCCGGCTCATCGCGGAGAATCCGTTCAATCACGCTGATCCCGAGGCCGGCAAGCAGCTCACGCGAGACTGGCAGCCGGTGGCGCGGAACATGATCGGCGGCTACGAAACACGCATGGTGATGGACTCGTTCTTAGCGGGGCCGAGTCCGGGCTTTTTCGCCGCTACCATCAGCGGAGCCAAGCTGGGCCGCTTCGATATCCTGCTCGATCCGCGGCGCAGCGAGCAGATCAGCGTGGGGCAGGTGGTGTGGCAGGAAGGGCAGCGGTTCTACGACGTGTGGACGAGCTTCCCGGCCGCGAGCGTTCGGCGGCCCGGCGGCAAGGCCCGTGCGGCGCCGGACCTGGGGGCGCTCGAGCACTACCGCATCGAGGCGACTCTCGCGCCCAACCTCGATATGCGCGTCACCACCCGCGCCACGCTGGTGGCAGGCAGCACTCCCGAGCGCGCCATCGCCTTCGAGCTTTCCGCGCAGATGAAGGTGACGCGGCTGCTGGTGGACGGCCGGCCCGTGGAATGCCTGCAAAACGAAGCTCTCGATTCGAGCGCCACGCGGCGGCGCGGCAACGACTGGCTGCTCGCCGTGCTCGATCAGCCGCTCGAGCCGGGCAGCCGCCACGAGGTCGAATTTCAACATGAGGGCAACGTGATCGCCGACGCCGGCCACGGGGTCTACTTCGTGGGAGCACGGGGAAGCTGGTATCCGAGCCACGGCCTGCACTTCACCGATTTCGACTTGCTGTTCCGCTGCCCGAGGCGGCTGCAACTGGTGGCCACCGGGCGGCCGGTGGAAAACCGCGTGGAGGGCGACGAAAGGATCACACGCTGGAAACCCGAGCGGCCGATTCGTATCGCCGGCTTCAACCTGGGGAACTTCGAGCAGGCCACGCTCGACCTGGGCGACTACACCGTGGAGGTGTGCGCCAACCGAAATCTCGAAGCGGCGCTGGAACCGCCGCTGGCACCGCTGCCGCCGGGGCCGCCGGCGCGGCGGCCGACGATCCGCAACGCACCCGTGCCCGCCGCGCCCATGCAGGAGGAGCGGCCGAGCCCCACGCGGCGCCTCGACGAAGTAGCCCATGACAGCGCAGAGGCGGTGGAGTTTTTTGCGCGGCGCTTCGGCCCGCCGCCGCTGCGACACCTGACGGTTTCCCCGATTCCCGGCAGCTTCGGACAGGGCTTTCCGGGCCTCATTTATCTTTCGACGCTCAGCTATTACCAGCCCGGCGACAAGCCGCTTGAAAAACTCAGCTCGGGGGCCCGCATGTTTTATGCCGAGCAGCTCCGGGCGCACGAGATCGCCCACCAGTGGTGGGGCAACCTGGTCACGGCGCGCGACTACCACGACGAGTGGCTGATCGAATCGCTGGCCGACTACTCGGCGCTGCTGTTTCTGGAGCAGCACAAGGGCGCGCAGGCGCTCGAAGCGGCGCTCCAGGGCTACAAGAACAATCTGCTCGCCAAGTCCGAATCGGGCGAAACAGTGGAAAGCGCCGGGGCGATCGTGCTGGGAGAACGGCTGCGCAGCTCCCGCTCGCCCAAGGCGCACTACGTCATCATCTACGAGAAGGGCGCGTGGGTGCTGCACATGCTGCGGCGGCGGATGGGCGACGAGAAATTCTTCACCATGCTGCGCGAGCTGCGCGAGAAGTATGAATACAAGGCGGTGACCACCGAGGAATTCCGCGAGCTGGCGGCGCGCTTCGCCGGCTCGGCACCGGATCCCCAACTCGAGGCGTTCTTCTCGCAGTGGGTTTATTCCACGGGAATCCCCACGCTCCAGATGCACTATCGCATCACCGGGAAGGCCGGCGGGAAAGCGCAGCGGTACGAGCTGACGGGAACCGTGAAACAATCCGGCGTGCCGGAGGATTTCAGCCTGTCGGCGCCGATCGAGATTCAGCTTCCCGGCCGCGCGAAGAGCATCGAGACGCGCGTGCAGACGGCCGGAGGCGAAACGAGTTTTTCGCTGCCCCTGCCGCAGCGGCCGGCGCGAGTGGCGCTCGACCCGGGCAACTCCCTGCTGGCTGTGAAGCAGTAGGCGCCGATTCCCTGCCCTGATTGGTCGCTTCAGACCTCTAATGGAACATGGAGCGCGCCGGCGAGCGCCGACCACTTTCTGTTGGATAGAAGTATATTTCGAGATGGCGTGCGCAGCAGCGCGATGACGAAAATCAGCCGCGGATCGCGCTCTTCAAAAACCTTCGCAGCCCAATCGGCCGCCCGATCCATTTCCGAGCACATCAGGTGGTACAACAGCAAACCCAGGGGCGTTCCATACTGATCGCCGGGGAGGAGTTTCTGGAGCAATTCTTCGGCGCAGCGTTTCTTGCCCGCGCGCGCCAGCGCTCCGGCGAAAAGCCCCGTGGCGCCCGTGTGCCACGCGGCTCGGGAATAGGCGTTTTCGGCGGCGGCCAGCGCCTCCGCATGCAACCCTCGCAAGGCCAGGCTGAGGGCCAGCAGATAAAACGGCTGGTAGAGATTCGGGTGAAGCTCGGAAAGTTCTCGCAGTTCGGCTTCCCCGGCCTCCTCACTGCCTCCGGCAAGAAGTCCGCCCGCGTAAGTGAAGCCGCCGACGAAGTTGAGCGGATCGTCCTGAAGCCCGCGCATGCACTGCTCGATGCATTCCCGCGTACGGCCCATTGGAACCAGATACGCGAAACCATAGTGCCAGCGCACGTAAGGCGGAACCGGCTCGCGCGCCACGGCCAGCCGAAAGCAGCGTTTCGCCTCCACCCAGTCGATCTCGTAAAGGGCGGCAACCATACCGAGAACAGCGTGCGCCTCCGGCGATGCAGGCTCGAGGTCCAGGGCTTTTTGCGCCGCGGCGCGCGCCAGGGGCAGGGACGTGCGCGCGGGCGACAGTCCCGGAAGCACCGACAAGACGAAGGACGCGGCCAGACCGCTGTGCGCCGGAGCAAAGCCTGCATCGAGCGCGATGGCCCGCTCGCAGAAATCCCGGCTGCGCAGCAGAGATTCGCGCGTGAACGCGGCCATACAGTGCCGAGCCTTTAAGTACGCTTCATAGGCCGGCAGCCGGGGCGTATACGGCGAGGATATAGCCGAAAGTTGAATCTGGAGCGCCGAAGCGATGGCCTGCGCGATCTCATCCTGGATGGCGAAGATATCCGCCATCTCACGATCGTAGCGTTCCGACCACAGATGACTGCCGTCCACGGCGGTGATTAGCTGAGCGACGACGCGGACGCGGCTGCCGGACCGCCGGACGCTGCCTTCCAGGACGCTCGCCACGCCCAGGACTTCGGCGATTTTGCGGATGTCTTCGTGTTTGCCTTTGAAGGCGAAAGCAGAAGTTCGGGCGATGACCTTGAGCCCGGGCACGCGCGTGAGCTTGTTGATGATCTCTTCGGCCAGGCCATCGGAAAAATACTCGTTCTCCTTGTCGCCGCTCATGTCAGCGAATGGCAGCACGGCGATGGAGGGAGTCAGAATGGCGGAGGCGGGAGCCGATGCCGGCCGCCGATCGGCTGCTTCCGCCGGCTTGCCGTCAGGCGCCTCCACCGGGCAAATGAAGCGATAGCCGCGCCGAGCCATCGTTTCGATGTAGCGGGGCTTGTCGGCCGAGTCCCGCAGCGCGGCCCGCAGCCGCTTCACAGCGGCATTGATACTGTGCTCAAACTCGACTACGATATCGGGCGGCCAAAGCTGATTCCGGATCTCCTCGCGCAGCACCACGTCGCCGGGCGATTGGAGCAGCATTCGGAGGATCTGAAAAGGCTGCTCTTGCAGGCGGATGCGGCGTCCCTCTTTGCGCAGCTCGCCCGCTCGGAGGTCTAGCTCAAATGGACCGAAGCGCATATGCGAGGCTATGCCGGCGCTTCCGCGGGCCTGAGTTCTGCCGCCTTTCACCTCTGACCGCTCCAGATCCCCGCCCCGGTGGGAGATCAGGGCCGAGTTTATCACATTCTCTCAGCGGTCGGGACGGAAAAAAGGAGTAAGTAGCTTGCCATGAGGCGATTAGCGCGTCACACACTTTTCAGACCCGGATGATCCTGATTGCATCGAGTCCGCTGGAAACAGGCATCACACTCATTCTCTGGTACGGATAAACTACCTGGCTCGGCCGAGCAACGAAGTCATGATCGGGGTGCGGTGATGCGGCAGTGTGGATCGGGGCGCCGGGGAACGGATTCAGAGGCAATTCCATGATGAAATCGGCTCGGTTTGTTTTGTGGTTTCTCGCAAGCGGCGGCTTGTGGGCACAGCAATACCTGATTTCGACATACGCTGGCGGGGCGCCGCCGACGCCCGCGCCCGGTTTGAGCATGTCGATTGGGGAGGTCCAGTTCGTTGCGACGGATGCGGCGGGTAACGCGTACTTCCCCAGTCTCAATTGCGTTTTCAAGCTGGACCGGAACGGCGTCGTGACTCGTGTCGCCGGCAATTCGCAGGGCGGTTATTCGGGCGATGGAGGACCAGCTACCAGCGCGCAACTGAACAACCCGGTTTCTCTGGCCGTGGACGGCGCGGGCAACCTGTTCATCGTGGATCGGGGCAACTTGCGCATCCGCAGGGTCTCCGCCGACGGGATCATCACCACGGTAGCGGGCAATGGCGCGAATGGATTTTTCGGCGATGGCGGGTCCGCCACCAGCGCACAATTCGACTACACCGCATTCGGCGTGGCGGTGGACGGCGCGGGCAACCTGTTTATTTCGGATAATCACCGCATCCGCAAGGTTTCAACGGACGGGGTCATAACCACGGTGGTGGGCGGCGGTTCCTGCTCTACTCTAATTGAATTCGTTTGCGCCGGAGATGGCGGGCCGGCCACCAGCGCAGCACTCGTTGTCGCAGCCGGCGTGGCGGTGGACGGCCGGGGCAACCTGTTTATTGTGGATCAGTGCCGCATCCGCAAGGTTTCATCGGACGGGATCATAACCACGGTAGCGGGCAATGGAATCTGCGGCTTCTCAGGTGATGGGGGGCCCGCCATCAGCGCGCAATTCTTCTACGACGTTAGTGTGGCGGTGGACGGCGCGGGTAACCTGTTTATTGCGGATCGCGGGCCCGGCCGCGTCCGCAAGGTCTCCCCCGACGGGATCATCACCACGGTGGCGGGCAACGGCGGCGTTCCCTGCGGTACGTATACCGGCTGCCTCGGAGATGGCGGGCCGGCCACCAGCGCGCAACTGAACTGGCCGACTGGCGTGGCGGTGGACGGTGCAGGTAACCTGTTAATTGCGGATAGCTTCAACCGCCGCCTCCGCGAGGTCTCCCCCGACGGGATCATCACCACCGTGGCGGGCAATGGAACACAAGGCTTCTCCGGCGATGGTGGGCTGGCCACCAGCGCGCAACTGAACTGGCCGACTGGCGTGGCGGTGGATCGGGCCGGCAACCTGTTCATTGCGGATAACGCTAACTTCCGCATCCGCGAGGTCTCCCCCGGCGGGATCATCACCACTGTGGCGGGCAATGGAACACAAGGCTTCTCCGGCGATGGTGGGCCCGCCACAAACGCGCAACTATACGGTCCGTATGGCGTGGCGTTGGACGATGCGGACGACCTGTTCTTCTCGGATGCCTTTGACGCGTCCAACTACGACAGCCCCGACAGCCCTCGCGTCCGCAAGGTCCTCCCCGACGGGACCATCACCACCGTGGCGGGCAATGGAACCTTCGGTCTCTCGGGCGATGGCGGGCCGGCGACCAGCGCGCGACTGTTCTACCCCGCGGGCGTGGTGGTGGACGGAGCGGGCAACCTGTTCATTGCGGATTCATGGAACGACCGCGTCCGCGTTGTCTCCGCGGACGGGACTGTCTCCACCTACGACAACTTCACCCCCGAATCTCCGATTAGCGTGACCCTGGACGGCGCCGGCAACCTGTTCATAGCGAGCGGCGGGCTGCAGTGGTTTTCTTACGGTCGCATCTACAAGGTCACACCCAGCAGGATCATCACCACGGTGGCGGGCAATGGCACGTCTGGCTTCTCGGGTGACGGCGGGCCAGCAACTAGCGCGCAACTGAGCGGTGCGCAGGCGGTAGCGGTGGACCAGGCGGGCAACCTGTTTATTGTGGATCAAAGCCGCATCCGCAAGGTTTCAACGGACGGGATCATAACCACGGTAGCGGGCAATGGAATCTCCGGCTTCTCGGGTGATGGCGGACCAGCCACCAGCGCGCAAATCGGCTACCCGGAGGGTGTAGCAGTGGACGGCGCGGGCAACGTATACGTGGCCGACACAGGCAACAACGCGATCCGCATCTTGCGGCCAACTAACTATTCCGTGCTGATTGGCGCGGTGGTGGACGCCGCGAGCCAACGCGTGGGGCCGATCTCTCCGGGAAAGATCGTGGTCATCTACGGCGCTGGCCTCGGCCCGGCGAAACTGATCCAGAATCAGGCGAGCAACGGCCAGTTTGGTACTTCACTCAGTGGAACATCGGTCTCCTTCAACGGCATCGCGGCGCCAGTCCTTTATGCTTCGGCCACGCAAGTTGCGGCGATCGCGCCCTATGCGATCACTGGCACAACGGCTCAAGTAACGGTTTCCTACCAGGGAGAGACGTCGGACGCTTTCACCGCGCCCGTGGCACTCTCGGCGCCGAGCCTGTTCACGTCGAATCAAACCGGCGCGGGCCAGGCGGCGGCCGTTAACCCAGACGGCTCCGTGAACACGGCGGGCAATCCGGTTAAGATCGGCGGCTACATTTCGCTATACGCGACAGGCGAGGGCCAAACCGCACCGGCCGGCGTGGATGGCAAGCTGGGAGGCTCCGTTCCTATCCTTCCGGTGAAAGTAACGATCGGCGGAATACCGGCCATGGTTCAATTCGCGGGCGGAGCACCAGGTCAAGTCTCGGGCCTCATGCAAGTAAACGTGCAGATTCCAAACGGAGTGCCACCGGGAGGGTATGTACCGGTTGCCCTACAGGTGGGAGATGCGTCCACCACGCCGGGGGCAGTGTGGATCGCGGTGTCGGGAAAATGATTAGGACGCGTCAAGACGATCCCGCGCAAGGGACCTTCGGCAGTACCGGGAGCATGCATGCGAACCGATGAGGTCACACGGCCACCCTGGTCAACGATGGCAGGGTCTTGATCGCAGGCGGCCTGTCTTTTTGTGGGCAGCGTCGCCCCGGATATGCATGCGAGTGAAGGCGGGACGATCCTGCACGCGGGGAGACATCAGCTCGTCTCGGCGAGCAATCCTGCCGTAGCTGGAGAGGCCTTGGAAATCTGTGGCGCCGGCCTGGTTGACAGGAGTGTGATCCCTCCGCAGGTAGCCATCGGCGGCCGGATGGCTGAGGTTCTATTTTTTTTGGCAAAGGCTATGCGCTCTTGAAGTCGGGTGGGAGGAAGCGATGACTAAGCTCACACTGGCCGCGATTCTAACGTTTACGGTTGCTGCCCAAGCCCAGACCAGCCGGGGGACGGTCACGGGCACGGTGCTGGACCAGTCGGGCGCAGTGATCGGCGGCGCGCATGTGACCTTGACCGGCGTTGAGACGGGCGTCAAGCTCTCCACGGAGAGCAACGGGGCCGGCGTCTATCGCTTCGACGCCGTGGACCTCGG
>DASQHK010000792.1:0-7150 GCA_035632135.1 Bryobacterales bacterium | reverse complement strand
TTGCGCTCCACCCAGCCCTCATCCTTGGTCCCGAACACGCGGTCGAAGAAGTTGTGCGGAATCACCTCCGGCGGCAGCGCGCGATCGGCCGCCGCCCAGCTCAGATTGCGCTGAATGCTCTCGCCGTGCGACTCCTGGCACACGCCCACCTGCAGCGAGCGGAAACGCGACTCGCCGCCGATTTTCGATGCGATCACCTGGTCGATCGACGGCCCACCCGCGCCCCGGCCCGTGTACGAGGTCCCCGACACCAGCCCGCTCATCGAGCGGTGATGGTCGTTGCCCGGTCCCGGCTTGCGCGCCGCCGGATTGTCGAGGCCCGTGATGACGTGAATGTCTTTGCGGAACGGCCCCAGCGGCGCAAGGCACGGCGTGATCTCGTAATCGGGGCCGGGCGCCGGTGGAATCCAGTATCTCTCAGGAATACCATTGCCATTGAACCACAGCACAAACCGCGATTCAATCGGCGCCTCGACCGTCCGGCCCGCCGCCTCCTCGGCCGCGTACGCCGTGCCGCTGGAGTTGAACATGGCCGCCAGCGGCGGCAGCCCCACCCGCACGATCGCCCCGGTCAGGCTGATGCCTTTCAACAGCGTGCGGCGCGAAAGCTGGCCCTCCGACGGCATGACTCTAATCTCTCAATCCTTCGCCTCGCGAAACTCGGGCGAGGCCACTAGAGCAATCATAAGCTCTTTGAACTTGAATTGCGAGTCCCGGAACTTCTGATAGGCGGTCTCGATGGCCGCCCGGTCGGCGTCCATTTCCTGCCGGCCGAAGGCGTAGCGGAAAAGCTGCTTCACCACGCATTCCTGGCACTGCTGATTGGCAGCCAGGATCGCGCCCAGTTCCTCCGGCGTCGAGAAATGGGAGTTGGCAATGCCCGCCACCTCGCCGTTATCGTCGAGCGCCAGCTCCACCTTGGTCGGCTTCTTCTTCCGCTCCTCGTGGCCGGGAACGAACACGATCGTCTGCTTCTCCCGGCGCCGCCCGATGGCGTCGTATTTCTCCAGCCCAAATCCGATCGGGTCGAGCAGGCGGTGGCAGCTCGCGCAGATCTGCTGCGAGCGGTGCGCCTCCAGCCGCTCTTTGGTGGTCTGCGGCTTCGATTCGTCAGCCGGCGCCAGGTTCATGTTCGTTCCGGGCGGGGGGCTGGGAATCTTCTGGCACAGCAACTGCTCCCGCACGAACAGGCCACGCGCCGTGGGCGAGGTTTCATCCGGCTTGCTGGTCAGGGTCAGAAAGGTCGCCTCGCCCAGGATGCCGGCGCGCCGCGCGTGGCCGTCCGGCCCGCCCGGGAACTTTACCAGGCCGAATTCCTCCGGTGGCCTGGGAAAGCCGTACAGCGCCGCCAGGTCCGAGTTGAGGAATCCGTAGTCGCCCGTGTAAATATCCATGAAGTTCTTGTCGTTCCAAACGGCATCGCCGATCAGACGGCGCGTCTCTTCCGTCATCGCTTCGGCCAGCTCCGGCGTGAATGCCCCGTATTGCCGCCGGTCCCTCACCGTCCCGATCACGCGGTCGAAGCGCAGCCACTCCGCGACAAACTCGTTGAGCGCCTCATGCGCCTTCGGATCGCGGAGCATCCGCCGCGCCTGCGTCTCGATCTGCTCGCGTGTCCCCAGCTCGCCCGCGGCCGCGGAGCGAAACAGCTCGGCGTCCGGCATGGTGTCCCACAAGAAGTACGAAAGCCGGCTCGCCGTTTCATATTGGGCCCACGGGCCGGCCGGGCCGTGCTCGGGCCGAAACAGAAACTCCGGCGCTTGCAGCATCGCCTCCGCCACCACCTGCGCTCCCGCCAGGAACTGTCCCGCGCGCTTGGCCTCTCCGGCAAACAGCGCCTCGTAGCGTTTCTGCTCGCGCTCGCTCAGCGGCCGCCGAAACGCCTTCCTCCCAAACTCGCGAACGAACTTCGCGCGGCAGGCCGCATCCGCCGCCGAGGCCGGCCGGCAGGGGATCAGGTGGTTCGGGTCTCCGCTCCGGAACGCGTTCCTGGCCAGCTTCTCGGCCGCGGTGCTATAAGCCTCCGCCAGCAGCGGCGAAACGCTCTGCGCCTCCGCCTGGTCCTTGAAGCCGTTGACAAAATCCTCCACGGGGAACTGGCTCGCCGGCAGGGTCTGGTCGCCCAGCAGATCGCGCACCGTGTTGTTGTATTGGCTGTGGGTAAGGCGCCGCATCGGCTCCTCAACCGGCTTGGCCGGCGTCTTGGCGGCCGCGTGCGCCAGCGACGCTGGCTCCGCCGGCAGCGTGGCCAGGTAGCTCACCCACCGCATCCACACTGCTTCTTCTTTGCTGCCCGGCGGGATCAGCTTGCCGCCCGTGTGCGGGATGCGCATGGTCGGCTTGATCAGCAGCAGCGATTTTTCCGGGCGCTCGTGATCCACCAGCACCGTGAGCCCCCGCCCAAACACTTCCACCTCCTCGGCCGACGCCGTCTCCGGCGGAAAATGCAAGCGCGTCGCCGCCGCCACGCCGTTCTCCACGTGGCACCCTCGGCAGTTCTTCTCCTGCATGATCGGATAGATATTTTTCGAAAAGAAATGATCTTCGAGCGTGGGCCCGCTTAACGCGGGAATCCCCAGCGCCAGCACCACCAGCACACTGCCTGCTTTTTCCCAACGAGTCATTGATAATAGACCTTGCAACCAGGATTCGCGCGCCGGAACTGCTCCACGCCCGCCGCCGTCACGCGCGTGCCTTCCAGGTAGAGATGGTGCAATCCGGGCATCGTTTCGAGCCGCCACAGTCCCACATCTGTCATTCTTGTCTCCGAGAGGTCCAGCGTGTCAAGCCTATGCATACCTGCGAGGTAGGCCGCGCCGGCGTCATCCACCTGCCCGTCCTTCCACAGGCTCAGCTTCTCCAGCTTCGGCAACCGGGCCAGGCTCTCCAGGCCTTTGCCCGAAACCTGCGTCCGGCTCAGGTTAAGCGACCGCAATTCCCCGAGCGCCGCCAGCTTCCCGGCCCCGAGGTCGGTAATCTTCGCGCCGCCCAGGTCCAGCTCCTGCAACTGCGTCAGCGCCGCCAGCGCGCCCATGTCGAAATCAGTCACCACCGGCGTCCAAAACTCCGTGTTCCGCCGCTGTGTGCCGTTCAGGCTCAGTCTCCTTAGCGCCGGCAGCGACTTCAACACCGGCAGCCCCACGCCGCTGATCTTGTTGCCTCCCAGCGCCAGATCCTCCAGGTGCGTCAGCGCCGACAGCGAGTCCAGGCCATTATTGGTAACGAGCGTGAAGCTGATGTCGAGCGACTTCAGTCCGGTAAGCGCCGCCACGTGCTTCAGCCCCGCATCGGTGATGTCGCAGCCGCGCAGGCTGAGCCGCTCCAGGTTCTTCCAGCCCCGCATCTGCGCCATGGCGATGTCGCTGATGTGCTCCACATAATAAAGGTTGAGGTCTCGCACCTCCGGCAGCCCCTTGAGGCGCTCCATGCCGATATCGGTGATGCGCGCCAGCGACAAATCGAGGCTGGTAAGATGCGGCAGCAGCAACAAAGTCTCCAGGCCGTCGTCGGTGACGCCCGTGAAGCCGAGGTCTACGCGCGTCGCGCCGCTGGCGTCGCGGCTCACCGTCCCGCCCTGCGCCTCCACCCACTCCGCCGCGTCGCGCTCTTTTCCCACCGCGCCAAGACCCGCCAGCGCCAGCAGCAAAAGGCCGCAAGCGATCTTTCGCATTTTTCTCCTCTGCCTTCTCTGCGCCCTGAGCGGTGAATCCTCCGCCTCTAACTGCCGCGCCGGTTCGGCAAAGCCGAGTCCCGGTCCCAAATAATCCGGCAGCCCGGCAGCGCCGCCTTCAGTTGCTGATACCCAGCGTCGGTCACCAGCGTGTGATACAGATTCAGCAGCTTGAGATGCACCAGCGGCTTCAGGTAGGCGACCCCGCGGTCGGTCACCGTGGCGCTGTTCAGCCGCAGCTCGGTGAGCTGGCCGAGCGAACTCAGGTTCGCCAGCCCAGCGTCGGTCACGCCCGTGTAATCGAGGTCTAGCCGCGTCAGGCTCTTCAGCGCCCCAATCGACTTCAGCGCCGCGTCGTCCACCTGCGTGCGCAGCAGGTCAAGCTCGGTGAGCTTCGCCAGACCCTGCAAGTTCTCGAGCCCCTTGTCGGTGAACCGGCCGTAATTGAGTGACAGCTCCGTCAGGTTCACCAGCGGCCGCAGCGCCGCCAGCCCCGCGTCGCCGATGTCCACGCCGGTCAGGTCGAGGTGGCTCAGCTTCGTCAGCCCCGCCAGCCGCGCCATCCCCGCATTGGTGACATCGGTATAGCTAATAGATAACTGCCGCAGATTGGAAAACGCCGCCACGTACTGCAAGCCGTCATCGGCGAGGCCCGTCCCGGAAAGGTGCAACTCCTCGAGCGCCGTTAGCCCCTTGAGCTGCGCAAGGCCATCTCCCTTGACCAGCGTCTCGTTCAGGCTCAACCGCCGCAGCGCCTTCAATCCGGCCAGGCGCGCCAGGCCCGCGTCGGTCACGGTGGTGCGGTTCAGGTTCAGCTCGGCCAGGCTCCCCAGGCCACTCAACCGCGCAACCCCCACATCGCCGATCTCGGTCGATGCAAGGTCCAGCCTCTCGAGCGCCCCCAGGCCGCGCAGGTTCTCGAGTTCCGCGTCGGTCACCCCGGTCGAAGCGAGAGAAATCTCCCGCACGTGGCCGTCGACCATTTTGGCCTTCCCACCGATAGCCTGCACCCAGTCGGCCACGGCCTTCTCGCCCTTGCCCGCCACCAACCGCGGGCCGCCACTGCCTGGTCCCCGCCGCCCGGCCGTCGCCGCGAAATCCAGCGCCGCGATCCGGCACTTCGGCAGCGCCGCCCGCAGGCCCTGCACGCCCGCGCCCGTCACGCGCGTATAGCGCACATCCAAGTCCCGGAGCAGCTTCAGCGCTGCCAGCCGCTCCAAGCCCGCATTGGTCACCTTCGTCCGGTAGAGATTCAGCTCCGCGAGCTGCGTCATGCCGCTCAGGTTTTCCAAGCCCTCGTCGGTCACCGCCGCGCCCAGCAGGTTCAGCTCCCGCAGTTTCGTCAACCCCTGCAACTGGGCGAGACCCGCGTCGCTGATTTTCGTCCCGCGCAAATCGAGCGCCGACAGCTCCGGCAGGTCCTTCAGATATTTCAGCCCCTCGTCGGTCACCAAGGTATCACCAAGATACAGCCGTTCCAGGCGCGTCATCCCCGCCAGGCTGCGCATGCTCGTGTCATCGAAAAACGTGTAGCCCACGTTGAGCACGCGAAGCTGGGTGAACGGCGCGAGCGTCCGCCCCTTGATCTTGGTGCGGTCGATCAGCAGCTCGCGCAGGCTGGTCAGCTTCGCCAGCCGCGCCAGCGCCTCGTCATCCACCTGGATCTCGGTTTGCACCGGCTGGCTGAGTGCGATTTTCTCCAGGCTCGTAACGTCCGCCAGCGCCTGAAACGAGTTCGTGGAAACCGACGTCGGCATGCCGTGCCAGGTGCGCCCCGAAATGTAAAGCTCCTTGAGATGCCGCAGCTTGCTCAGGCGCTCGAACGCCTTGGGCTCGACGATGGTCCCCACCAGGTTCACGGTGTGAAGCTGGAAATTAGAATCCGGAAGATCACTGAGCCGCGAGATCGGCCGCCGCTGCCCCTCGAGCGTCACGCTGCCACCCAGCCGCAGCACCCACTCGGCCACGGGTCGGTCGTCCTCATCGCTGGGCCCCGCTGCGCGCGCCACGAACAGCAGAGCAAGCGCGGCGAGAGCTGCACGAATTGGGGCCCGCGGTTGCACTGGCTTCAGTCTAGTGTGCGGCGGAGCCAAATTCAACCGCGCCGCTCGCCTACTTCACGGGCGGCCGTCCTCGGCGATCTCGTAAGCTACCCCGCTCCCCGTCATCTCCTGCGCCGGGTCGCCGCCGGCGAGTCCCTGCGCCACTATCAACTGCCGCGCCTCCGCCCGCAGCGACGGCAGCCAGAAGGCGAAGCCGCCCGCCGCCACCGCGCAAATCACCCCGCCGCCCGCCACCGTCAGCGGCGCGCCCAGCCGCCCCGCCGCCACTCCGGCCAGCAGCGACCCGATCGGCGCCATGCCCATGAACATCATCGAGTACACCGACAGCACCCGGCCGCGCAGGTGGTCGGGCGACATCGTCTGGATCAGCGTGTTCGACGACCCCATCTCAATCATCATCGAAAACCCGATCGCCACCATCATCATCAGCGACAGCCACATCCAGCGCGAGTAGCCAAACAGCACCAGCATCGCACCGAACGCGCCGGCCGACGCCGCCACCCATTTGCCCAGCCCATGCACGCTCTCCCGCGTGGCCAGCACCAGCGCTCCCGCCAGCGCCCCCACGCCCGACGCTCCCATGAGCAGCCCCAGCGCCCGCGCCCCGCCGTGCAGAATCCGGTCGGCAAAAATCGGCATCAGCACCGCGAACGGCATGCCCGTCAGGCTCAGAATTCCCAGCAGGATCAGCAGCGCGTGGATCGGCGCCCGGTGCACCACGAACCGGAAGCCCTCCACCACGTCGGCCACCGCCGAGCCCTTGTTTGGCCTCGCCTGCGCCGCGTACCGCTCACTCTCCATCAGCAGCAGGCCCGCGATCACCGCGATGTAGCTCACCGCGTTGGCGAAAAAGCACCATCCTTCGCCGATCGACGCCACCAGAATCCCGGCCACCGCCGGACCGACGATGCGCGACGCGTTGAACATCGCCGAGTTCAGCGCGATGGCGTTCATCAGGTCGCCCCTGCCCACCATGTCGGTAAAGAAGGCCTGCCGTGCCGGAATGTCGAAGGCATTAACAATACCAAGCAGCGCCGCCAGCACGAAGATGTGCCAGATCCGGACCAGGCCCGTCAGCGTGAGCCCCGCCAGCGCGAAGGCCAGGAGCATCGACGCGGTTTGCGTGCCGATCACCACGCGGTGGCGGCTCGAGCGGTCCGCCGCAATTCCGCCCGCCGGCGACATCAAAAACACCGGAATCTGCCCGCAGAACCCCACCATCCCCAGCAGCAACGCCGACCCCGTCAGCCGGTACACCAGCCACGACTGCGCCACGTTCTGCATCCACGTGCCGACCAGCGAGATGAGCTGGCCGGCGAAAAACAGCCGGAAATCGCGGTACTTCAGCGCGCGCAGGGTGACAGGAAGTGGCATCGACCCGGAAGCAGACTTGACTATCCATTATAGAAACTTCCGC
>DASQHK010000791.1:0-5234 GCA_035632135.1 Bryobacterales bacterium | reverse complement strand
CGAAGCGCCCGACGAGCTGGGGTCGCTCGAAGTCCCGCCGCTGTCGCTCCAAACGCTGGTCGAAAACAGCGTCAAGTACGCGATCGCGCCGCGTCCGTCAGGAGGCCGCATCCGGGTGGCGGCGCGCAGCGATGGCGGCCGCGCGCATCTCGAAGTGTGGGATGACGGCCCGGGCTTCAGCGCCGACGCGGTCCCCGACGGCCACGGCCTCGAAAACCTGCAAGCGCGGCTGGCGACGCTGTTCGGCGCCGGCGCGAAGCTCGAAGTGCGACCCTCCGAAGGCGGCGGCTCGGTGGTGATTTCCCTGCCGCAAACCCAGATGGCCGCGCGGCCGTGATGCGAGTCTAAGGATGCGAGCGTACCTGGTCGACGACGAGCCGCTGGCCTTGCAGCGCCTGCGGCGGCTGCTCGAAGCGACCGGCCGCGTGGAGATCGCCGGCTCAACGACCGACCCGGAAGCGGCGCTGCGGTTTCTCGCGGCCGGGCGCGTCGACGTGCTGTTCCTCGACATCCAGATGCCCGGCATGAGCGGCTTTGAGCTGCTGGCGAAGCTGCCTTCCCAGCCCTGGGTCATCTTCACTACCGCCTATGACCAGTATGCATTGCAGGCGTTCGCGGTGAACTCGATCGACTACCTGCTCAAGCCCATCGAGGCTCAGCAACTGGACCGCGCGCTCCACAAGCTGGAGCGGCTGCTCCGCGCCGGGCAGCCGCCCGACCTGCACGGCCAGATCCAGAAGCTGCTCGACCACTGGAGCGCCCGCCCGCAATTTCCCGACCGCATCGCCTCGCGCGTCGGCGACCGCGTGCAGTTCCTCTCGCTCGACCGCATCACGCACTTCTTCGCCAAGGACAAGCTGACCTACGCCGCCACTCCCGCGAAAAACTACCCGGTGGACCACTCCATCGCCGAGCTGGAGCAGAAGCTCGACCCGCAGAAATTCGTTCGCATCCATCGCGCCACGCTGCTGAACATCGCCTATGTCCACGAGCTTGACGCGTGGTTCGCCGGCCGGCTGCTGGTGCGCCTGAAGGACGAGAAACGGACCGAGCTGCCCGTGGCCCGTGACCGCGTGCCGGCGCTGAAGCAGCGGCTGGGGCTTTGAAGCGAGCTGGGCAGCGCCGGGTGGCTTTGAAGTGCGCGCCAAGTGCGGAAAACAGTGCGCCAGGGCCCCCCCGAGCGCCCCTGCGCGGAGGCGGGCTCTGCTTGGATGCTGCTGATTACAAAAGAGATATTTGCGACCTGGGCCGGCGCGCGCGTTGGCTTCGTTTCGTAAAAATCCGTTGCGGGTGATCGCGTCGGGATCAGTCAGCCCCGGCCCCTAAACGACCGACAGAAGCGCGGACCACCGGATGCACCTTGCTTCCGACCCTTGCTTGCGCCTTGCTTACAACTCCAGCGACCTTGGGAGCCGCGTTCCTGGCAGCTTCTTCCATCTTTTCGTCGTCGAAGTGGTCGAGGAAAACGCGCTTGTCCAGGTCCAGGCGCAGACCGCCGGACTGTTCCTCGCCTTGCACTGAATATCGGACGTAAGCAAACGGGCTGCGAGTTCCCTTCCGGACTTCAGCTCTAAGGAAAGTAATAAGCGCACCACCCTTGATGGGATCCCTGAAATCAATGGTGCGGTACTTGGTCATGGCAAATCCCTCCCCTTCGAATCGGTCTTGCAATTCACCACACCTCATCGCGGCGGACGCAAGACGCTGGTATGTTGCCGACAGCCAGGATTTCCGCATCGCGAAGCGCTCTGACAAGAGCCTCCAGTTCGGGCGTGAGACTGGCGGGGTGTCTTGCCCCGCCCCCGGGCGGTGGTTGTACCCTGGGCGCCTGCAAGAAGGCCTCGTGCCCGTTCGGATCCACAACGCCCAGCAGAAAGGTCGAATTCCCGTCATGTTGGTAAGACATCGATTGGAGTGGCCCCGGCAAGTGCGCACCCAGTTCTTTGACGGGATCGATAAGTGCAAGTCCTCCGGGCACCGGATCATCGATCTCTACTTGGTAAACGTACGCAGGATTCCCCTTCGTAGCCGGGACGACCAGGGCGTAATCACAAGCAACTCCGTACGACCGCGTCAGGGAGATATAAGGGCTTGTCACCGTACCTCTTGCGATATGCGAGATCAACGGGAAAATTCCCGGCGTGGTTCCAGGGGATTGCGGCGTGAAGCCAGCCGTTCGGGCGTCAGTCTTGTGCCAAAATGAGCCCACGCTGGCTCCTCGATAGAATACCGGCACGGCCAACTTGGTACCACGAGGCAGCCTGGGCAGTCAACCTGCTGCCTGGAGCCGGTTCATTTCTTCTCATCGGCAGGTATCCCCAAATTGAGAATAGCAGAGAGACGCCTGGTTGCAGACCAGCTCAGATAGTTAAGCCATTGAAAAATTGGGCTTTATTTTGCACGTATTGCCGTCACTGAATTTGAGTGCGGTGCAGAAAAGAGGGCGCGCGTTTTGACGTGGTCCGCTTGCCATGGAGTACCCAAGCGAAGCAAACTGGGAGCATGACTCGTCCCGTTCGCAAGGCTGTCTTCCCCGTCGCCGGCCTGGGCACGCGCTTTCTGCCGGTCACCAAATCGCAGCCCAAGGAGATGCTGCCGCTGGTGGACAAGCCGGTGATCCAGTACGGCGTGGAGGAGGCGCTGGCGTCGGGCCTGGACAACATCATCATGGTCACCGGCCGCGGCAAGACGGCCATCGAGGACCACTTCGACGTCAGCTTCGAGCTGGAGGCCCTGCTCGAATCGCGCGGCAAGACCAAGGAGCTGGAGCTGGTGCGGCGCGTCTCGGAGCTGATCCACGTCTCCTACATCCGCCAGAAGGAAGCGCTCGGCCTCGGCCACGCCGTGCTGGTGACCAAGGAGCTGGTGGCAGACGAGGCGTTCGCCGTGGTGCTGGCCGACGACGTGATCCTGAGCGAGCGCCCCTGCTTGCGGCAACTGCTCGACGTCTACGAGCACACCGGCCATGCGGTGATAGCGGTGATGGAGGTGCCGCGCGAAGCGATTTCTTCTTACGGCATCATCGCCGGCGAGCCGGTCGAGTTCCACGGCTCCCGGGACCGGCTGTTCCGCGTCCGCGACATGATCGAGAAGCCGCCGGCGGAAAAAGCGCCCTCCGATCTGGCGATCATCGGCCGCTATGTTTTGACGCCGGAGATTTTCCCCTGCCTGGCGGCCACGCGCCCCGGCAGTCTGGGCGAAATCCAGCTCACCGACGGCATCCGCCAATTGATAGAGCAGCAGCCCGTCTATGCCTACCGCTTCGAAGGCACCCGCTACGACGCCGGCGACCGGCTGGGCTTTCTGCGGGCCACCGTCGAGATTGCCCTGCGGCGGAAGGACTTGGGGCCGGGGTTTCGGAAGTATTTGAAGTCTCTGGAGCTGTGACCGGGCCTCGGATTTAGCGCGCTACCGGGAGCTTCCGGTCTCGGGGTTAGCCGGTTTCGCAGGCTGCGAGTCGAGGGCGCGGATCTTTTCGGCGAGGGAGGCGGCGCGGGCCTGGGCCATGTGCATGTAGTTCGTCCCGTTGACGATCTTGTCGAGGATGGGAAGCAACTGCTCGGGGGCGACGAGGCGGTGCTTGTCCCAGGATGTTTCAAGTTCGAGCAGGGCCTTATTGACGCCGAGGCGGTCGAAGTGCGCGGCGGTGTCGAGCCTGGCGAGATCCTGCTCGGTTTCCGAGATTCGCTCGAACCAGTCCACCAGCGCGCTGGCATCGGCGTCTTCCGAGAAATTGAACTTGGTTTCGCCGCGGACGCTGCCGCGCTCGTAGCGGAGGGTTTTCATGCCCATGTTGGCGACCTTGAGCTTGCTTTCGAGCGGGTGCTGGAAGAACTGGAGTTTTTCAGCGAGGGCGAAGATCGCGGCGGCGTCTTTGGGCGAAAGCTGGAACCGGAGTGGGCTATCGTCGTCGGGAGCTTCGCGGTAGACAGCTTTGCCGGACTGGTCGAGGTCGACCGAGAAGTAAGCGGGGACGGAGCCGGGGAAAGACTTGGAAAAAAAGATGCGGGCAAGCGGCGCGCCGGTCTGGGCGGGGAGAGCGGCGGCGAGCAGGGCCGTGAGCAGGAGCCTGGTGAGCATTTATCGCGGCAGGGCGGCGGCGCGGGCGGAAGAAAGCTTGGCGTCGAGCAGCGTGGCGGTGGCGTGGCAGATGGCGACGGCGAGGGCGTCGGAGGCGTCCTCGGCGAGCGGCTCGGGCAGGGCGAGCAGGGAGGCCACCATGGTCTGGACCTGGTGCTTTTCGGCGCGGCCATAGCCGACCACGCTGGTCTTGACCTCGAGCGGCGAATACTCGCCGACGGGCAGGCCGGCCTGGGCGGCGGCGAGCAGGGCAATGCCGCGGACGTGGGCGAGCCGCAGCGCGGTCTTGACGTTGGCGGCGTGGAAGACTTCCTCGATGGCCACTACCTCCGGCTGATAGAGGTGCAGGGCGTCGCAGAGACCTTCGTGAATGAGGGCGAGGCGGGCGGCGAGGGGATGGGCGGCGGAAGTGCGGATGACGCCGGCGGAGACGAAGCGATGGGCGCGGCCATCGGTATCGACGACGCCGAAACCGGTTTTTTCGCAGCCGCAGTCGATGCCGAGGACCCGCATTATTGCGCCAGGGCCTCCATCTCCTTCTCTTCGATATCGAAGTTGGCGTAGACGTTCTGGACGTCCTCGTGCTCCTCGAGCCCCTCAACCATCCGCAGCATGGCCTGCGCCTGCTTGCCTTCGAGCTTAACGTGCGTTTGCGGGACCATAGTGACTTCGGCGGCCGCCGGCTCGATGCCCTTCTGCTTGAGGGCGGCGACGACGGCTTCGTGGGCGTCCGGCGCGGACAGGATGGACCAAACGTCGCCATCGTCGCGCAGGTCTTCGGCGCCGGCGGCGAGGGCGAGTTCCATCAAGTCGTCCTCGGCGGCCTTCTGTTTGGGGATGGCGATGAGGCTGCGCTTGGAGAACATCCAGGAGACGCAGCCGGCCTCGCCGAGGTTGCCGCCGTACTTGCCGAACAGGTGGCGGATCTCGCTGACGGTGCGGTTGCGGTTGTCGGTAGCCACTTCGACCAGCACGGCGGCGCCGCCGGGGCCGTAGCCCTCGAAGGTGACCTCTTCGTAAGCAGCGCCGGGGAGCTGGCCGGTGCCACGCTGGATGGCGCGCTTGATGTTGTCGGCGGGCATGCTGGCGGCCTTGGCAGCGGTGACGGCGGACCGCAGGCGCGGGTTGGCGTCCGGGTCGCCGCCGGCGCGCGC
>DASQHK010000790.1:0-7735 GCA_035632135.1 Bryobacterales bacterium | reverse complement strand
GGTTTCGGCGTGGCAGGAGCCGCTGCTGGAGGTGGCGCGCAGCTTTCCGGAAGTGCTCGATTGCCACCAGATCAGCGTGTTCGGACCCTACGATCGTCCGTCCATCTCCTGCCACTGCGTGTTTCGCGGGGAAATGCCCATTGCGCGCGTGCACGAGATCACTTCGCAGATCGAGAACCGCTTCCGGCAGGCGCACCCGCAGGTGTATCGCTTGACCATCCACCCGGAGCCGCACACGGAACTCGAGCGAGCGTTTCCAGCCCTGCAATCCGGCGGCGGTGAATCGTCGCGCCCGGTGCGATAATCAGGGCGGATATGGAAGAGCGCAGAATCCGCGTTTATTCGCAGCCCACCTGACCACCCTGCCGCACACTGAGAGAGTATCTCTTGGCAAGAGGAGTGGAGTTCGAAGAGTTCGACGTGACGCGCGACCAGCAGGCGCTCGAAGACCTCCTCGAAGTGCATCGCAGCCGCGTGACGCCCACCATCGTGATCGGCGATCAGGTCATTGCCGGATTCGACCCGGAGCAACTGGACGAGCTGCTCGGCCCGCCCCCGCTAATGTAGTCCTGCTAGGGGACAGCCGCTCTATTTTCCGGCTGCCGCTTTCCGGCCGCGGGTCAACTGCGCGGCGGCTTTCTCGCGGGCGGCCTGGCTGACCTCGACGTCGTTACGCACCTCCTTGGCGCCGGCCGTGCGGGCCAGGCGGGTAGCCACGCCTTTGTGCTGCATTACATCGGTCTTCCCCGTAATGTGCACCGCGCCGTCAGTGACCTCGACTTTGAAATGATCGGCGGCGATAGCCGAGCGGGCCAAGCGCGCCTCCACGGCCTTGCGCAGCTCGGTGTCTTTCCACTGCGGCGTCGTTCTCTCTGGCGATGCGTGCGTCTTGGCTTCGGTTTTCTTGGGAGCCTCGGCGGGCTGGAGCGCGACGGCCAAAAACAAGGCCATCGCCGCCACGGCGAAGATGCGGCGCATGGCGGGACTCCTTTCCAGTTCTTGCTTTCAGAGGGGGACCAGCAGGCGGTGGAGGGTTTGGAGACCGGCGACGCCGTATCTCCGCTTACAGGCTAGCAGTTTAAGAACCGAGATCGCAAGGCCGGGTCAAAACCGTGGCGGCCGGCCAAAAAAAGCCGCAATCCCGAAGGGCTCGAGATCGCGGCGCGTTACAGAGATCGCCTAGAAGTAGAACTTCAAGCCAAATTGGATGTTGCGCTCGCCCTGCGCGCTGGTGATCTCACCGAAAGTGGTGCTGGTGACATTGCGGCTGGGGGAGTTGAATTCCGGCGTGTTGGTCAGGTTGTAGAACTCTGTGCGGAACTCGAAGTACTTCGCCTCGGTGAGCTTGAACTGCTTCTGGACCGAGAAATCGAAGCGGCGCAGGCCCGGCCCAAACACGGTGCCGGGGCCGCCGCTGCCGAGGGTGCCCGTGCGCGGCACGGCGTAGGCGGCGGTGTTGAACCAGACGCCGCCCGGCCCGACTTGATCCGGACCCGCCGGATTGCCGATGATGTCGGCCCGCGCGCCACGCGAGTTGGTGCCGGAGCGATCGGACGACTGGATGGTCAGCGGGAAGCCGGTGTGCAGGGTCAGGATGCCGCCCACCTGCCAGTTGCCGAACACCCGGTCCGCAACCGGATTCAGGGTGAACTTCTTCCCCTTGCCGAAGGGCAGATCGTAGACGTAAGACGCCACGACCTGGTGCCGCACGTCGAAATAGGTTGGCCCCCACTCGGCTCTTCGGTTGTACAGATACTGCCAGTAGGCAGACTGCGAGCCGGCCTGGCCGCCATCGCCGTAATAGCCGATGGCGTCGCTGCGGCCGTGAGACCAGGTGTAGGAAATCTGGTATTCCAGTCCCGACGACAGGCGCTTGCGCAGGCTGGCTTGCAGCGAGTCGTACTTCTGGTTACCGTCCGCTTCGGTGCCCGAGATCTGGGCGATGTTGGCGAGCAGCGGATTGCCGGAAAGATAGGGGCTGGGGATGGTGGTGCCATTCGGCAGCAACTGGCGCTGGAAGTACGGCATGGGCACGATCAGGTGAGTGCCGTGCTGGCCCACGTAGCCGACCGAAAGGACGTTGCTGGCGGGTAACTGCTCCTCAACAAAGAGGCTCCATTGCTGAACTTCCGCCGGCCGGACCTTGGGATCCCACAAACGGATGGTGGCGTTCTTGTAGGGATCGTTGGCTTTCAGGATGGTCATGCCGTCCTCGGTCCGCGAGCCGGGCAAGTAGGTGTACTGCGCGAAGCCCGAGTAGGGCGTCTCATACTCGGTGTTGAACGGAGGATTCAGCGTCAGGCGAAGATTGGTGCCGGTGCCCTCCATGAAGGAGGAAACCGTGTAAGCGCCGCGGAAGACCGTCTTCTTGTTGAGAAAAGAGGGCGTCCAGGCGAAGCCGACGCGAGGCTGAAAGTCCTTCTTGTAGCCGTTATAGAGCGAGCGGCTGTTGCCGTTCTGGCCGGCCAGCTCGAGCGCGCCCGTGAAGGGGGAGAAGTTGGACTCGCGGTCCTTCACCTCGACCCACGGCGTGTGGTATTCCCAGCGCAGGCCCAGGTTCAAGGTGAGGGTGTCGGTGGCGCGCCAGTCATCCTGATAGTAGAGGCCGTAAATGGTCTTGCGGTGGCCCCAGGTGCCGCTGCTCAGGCCGCGGCCGATGTCGTTCGGCAGGCCGAGGAAGAAATCCGCCTCTGGGAAGCCCTTGCAGGAGGCAGTGGGGTTGGGGCCGCAAGTGTACTGGCCGTTGAAAGCGATGAACCCGGTGCGACCGTTGTTGCCGGCGTAAAAAGCGTTGACCCACTGGCGCAGGACCTGGCCGCCGGCCTTCATCATGTGGCGGCCGCGAACGATGGTCACGTTATCGGCGTAGTGGAAGGTGGTGTTGGCGAAGAGCTGCTGGGTGCCGATGTTGGCGTTGCCAAAGCCGCTTTCCAGGCCGAAGCCCTGAATGGACGGAAGGCCGAACGGCACGCCCTGGATGCCGAGCGTTTGGGCGAGGTTGCCGAGGCCCTTATCCTCGCCGCCGTTGAACAGCATGACGTTGTTGATGCCGAAGCGGAACTCATTGACCAGGGTGGGGCTGAAAGTGCGCGTCCAGTTGATTACGCCGTTCTCCATTGGCGCCAGGTTGAAGCTGTTGTAAATCAACGGGAAGGTATTGGTAGTGGGGTTGTCCTGGCGGCCGTTGGTGTAGCGGGCGCTGAAGTAATCCCGGTCGGTCGGCTTGTAATCGAGCTTGAGGTCGCCCTGGTCGGTCTTGATGTAGCTCGATCCCACGTTGATCTGGTTGAAGCGGATCCCCGAATTCAGGGGCTGCGGGTAGAGGTTCTGGTTGGCGAAGAGGTTTTTCGCCACCGGATCGATCAAGCTGAGCGGGATCTGGTTGTTGGGGAACGCCGCCCGGTTCCCGTTGGCGTCCACGCTGAAGGGGTTATAAAGCTGGATGGGCGTGATGCCGGGCTCGTGCAGCAGCCGTGAGAAATCGCCCGTTCGAAACTCGGCCGGGAACACGCTGAACGTGCTGGGCGCGCCTGGGCTGGCGCGGCGGATGCCCTGATAATCTACGAAGTAAAACAACTTGTCTTTCTTGATGGCGCCGCCCAAGGTGGCCCCAAATTCATTCCAGCGGATGAAGGGCTTGGCCTGCTGGGCCGGGTTGGTGGCGCGCAGCCAGTTGTTGGCCCAGGGATCGGCATTGAGATGATCGTTGCGGATAAACTCGAAGGCGTCGCCGTGCATATCGTTGGTGCCGGACTTGATGGTGACGTTGATGACCCCGCCCTCGAAGTTGCCGAACTCCGCCGAGGCGTTGTTGGTGATCATCTTGAATTCCTGGATGGCGTCCAGGTTCGGCTGGTAGGCGGTGAGGTTGTCCGATTGCAAGTTATTATCAATGCCATCTAACAGGAAGTTGTTCGCCTCTTTGCGGTTGCCGTTGACGTAGGGACGGCCGCCGCCCGAGGTGCGCGTGCCGCTGATCATGCTCGACGGATCGGGCGTCGTGACGCCGGGGGCGAGCAGCGTGAGGGCGATGAAGTTGCGCGAGATCAGCGGCGTGTTGATGATGGTGGTGGGAGTGACTACCTCGCCCACCTGCGTCGTTTCGGTTTGCAGCAGGGGACCGGCCGCCGTCACTTCTACCGTCTGCGTGACCTCGCCGATCTCCATCTGCACATCGCGCCGGGCGCGCTGGTTGATCTCCAGCCGGATGTTCGGCTCGGTGTAGCTCTTGAAGCCGGGAGCCTCGATCTTCAGCTCATAATTTCCGATGGGAATGCGCGGGAAGAAGTAAATCCCGTCCTGGTTGGTCGTGGTGGGAAAGACCGTGCCGCGATCCTGATCGCGCACGGAAACCTTAGCGTTGACGATGGCGCCGCCGGAAGGATCGATAACGCGGCCGGTGATGCCGGCGCTGACCTCCTGGGCCCAAACCGGCTGCGTGGTAAACATCACGATCGCGGCAAGAAGCAACAAAAGGCCTGCCCCAGGTAACCCGAGAACATACTCGTGCTTGCGAAACATGAGTTCCTCCTTCGTTCTGATTGTTACCAACCCCACAAAAAGTACTTGGAATTCATTATCAACCCGATTGCAAAGCTCTGTCAATATTTTTGTGCGGCTTGTGCGGAGGGTAACGCTCTCAGATTTGCGCGTCAAGATCCAGAAACTCCACGATCCCGAAGCGCTCGGGGTCGTGAAAGCCGCGCTCGGGGCGCGTGGGCGACCAGGCCTGGTATTCGTCATCGGCGCGCAGCTCGCGGAGCTTCTGCTCGATCTCGGCTTTACGCGCGGCGCCTGCGGACTTCATTTCTTTGCTAAGTGCTGCAATCTCATCGGCTTTGCCCGGGCCGCCGGGACGCTTGATCCTATAAAGACCTACCCGCCAGCGGTCGCCCGGCTTGGGCGCGCTCGTTATGCCGGTTCCGCCCAGCGACTTCCACGGAATCGCAATTTCGGCGGTCCAGCCGGCGGCGTAATGGCCTACTGCCGTTTCGAGACCCTCGATGTCCCATTTGATGGCGTTGCCGGCGCCGGCGCGCGGCGAAGGAATTAACAAGTCGACCACGACATTCTTGGGGCTCACCTCCAGCTCGGCATAGTTTTTGCCGTCGCCGTCGGGATCGAGGAAAACCTCGACGACCTCCTCCTCCCAGAGGTGATCGTCGCGGTGCGTGAAGCGGCTCCACGGCTGCCGGTCGCGGCAGGCGAACGACACGTAGAGATTCTGGCCGTCCCAGAGTACGGCGCCCTCCGTGGGGAACTTGGGCCTCCGCGTCACGTCGTGAATGAGCCGGAATTCCTGCAAACGCGGCGAGCCGGCCCAGCTAAATTCATCCAGCTTGCCGTCGATGCGAATGTGGTCCACGGTTTTTCGTGCGCCGTAGACGGGCAGCTTCACCGGCTGGGCTGCGAGCGCGGCGGCAAGGAGGAAAAACAGACAGAGTCGATTCATAAGAGTCACTCCACGGCGAGCTTCACGGTTCCGATGCCGTCGAACACGGCGAGCACCTGATCCCCGGGCTGAATCGGGAAGGCGCCGGCCACCGAGCCGGTGAGGATGATCTCGCCGGCGTGCAGCGGCTGCAAGTTGGCGAGCGCGGCAAGCGCGTGCGCCGGATGGCCGGCGATGTTGGCGCCGGTCCCGTGACCTTTCACTTCCTGGTTGATTTCGAGGCGCACGTTGGCCGCAGCCAGGTCGCGATCGAGGGCCGCCACCAGGCGCGGGCCGATCACGGCGTAGGCGTGCGAGCTGTTGTCGGCTACGGCGTCCTCGGGCGTGGGCGCCTTGGGACGAAAGCGGCTGTCGATGACCTCGAAGGCGGGGCACACGCCGGCCACCGCTGTCAGGGCGTGCACGGCGGTGACGCCCGGGCCGGCCAGGTCGCGCGCCAGCAGAAACGCGAACTCGGCCTCCACGCGCGGCTGAATCAGGTGCGAGAAGGGGAGTTCGGTCGAGTCCACCAGCAGAGTCGAATCGAGGATGTAGCCCCAGCCGGGATCGAGCACTTGCGCGTGGCCGCGCCAGCGCCGGTGGACCGCGCCGATTTTCCTGCCGGCGACTTTGTGCCCGGCGGCCACCTTGCGGTCCGCCCACGCCTGCCGGACGGCCGCCGCCTGTGCGGCTGAGAACGGCCCGTAGCGCGAGCTGAACGGCTCGACGGGCTTCGCTTGCTCGGCCGCGGCGATCAGTTCTGCCGCCAGGTTTTCGGGATCGGGCAGGGAAGACATAAGCATCATTGTGGCACGGATGCGCCCTGCGGCACCGGCTTAGTCCAGCCGGTAGACGGCGTATTTCTTGTTTTCGAACGCGGGCTTCCGGTCCGGCAGGCGGTTGCTGGTGCTCAGCCCGACATAGCTGATGCCGAGTTCGCGGAAATGGGGCAGCTCCGCGGGCTGAAACGGCACGGCCAGAGTTTGCTCCCAGCGCGCCCCCCAGATGCGGGAGAAATTCTGGAAAAAGTTCATCTGCCCGCCGCCTTTCCAGTCCACATAGAGGGCGCGCTCGGCCTGGGCGCGGAAAATCCCCGGATCGAACGACGAGCGCTCGGCGTCGGGAAACAGGAAGACGGCGCGCAGCGGGGTCGCGGCGCGAGCCCAGGCGCTGAGCTGGTCGAGATCGGGGTTTCGCGGCTTGCCCGACCAGTGAAGCTGCGCCCCGCCGGGAATCACCACGAATGCCGCCGCCACTACGGCCACCAGCGCCAGCGCGCCGACCCTCGGACGGCGGAGCAGCAGCGCCGAAGCCGCCACCAGCAGCGCCGCCAAAGCAACGGCAATCAGCAGCTCGCTGCGGTCCGCGCCGCGCCAGAAAACGGAGCCAAATGGCTTGGCCCACGCCACAGCGGCTGCTGCCGCCACAGATCCCCATTGGGCGCGCGGTCCTGCCAGCCAGCCCAAAGCAAGCGGGGTCAGCACGAACAAAAGCCGCGCGTCGATTGAAATGGAGAAGGCCAGCGCCGCCCACCACACGGCCGCCACCAAGCGCCCTTCCCGGCAGGCCAGCTCAAAGGCCATAACCAGCGCCAGCAGCAACGTGAACAACTCGAGGAACAGAATCGTGCGCAGCGGCTGCGTTTGCGCCACCATCGCCCATTTCCATTTTTCGAGCAGCAGCCAGGATACCGGCAGGCTGAGCACGCCCAGCGCCGCCAGGCCCACCACGAAAAACCGCAGCGTGGGCTGCAGGAAACGCCGCAGGCGCCAATAAGCAGCGGCGGCGGTTACGAGCATCAGGCCGTATTGCCAGAAATAAATGCGCGGCCAGACATCCACAAACAGGTAAGCAGCGCGCATGCGCAGCAGCTTTTCCCAGGCCGGGTCGATGTGATCGAGCAAAGCCTGCGGCTCGGTCACGCCCGGCTGGAGCGCGGCCGCCACCTTCAGCCCGATTGCCGCGACGGCCAGCGGAAGGAGCGCCCACAGCCTCTTTTTCATCTCCTGCGGCTCGTCAGGCACGAACAGCAGGACGGCGAAGACGATCCAGAACGGCGCGCAGGTGGTGGCGTGCAGCAGAAACGCGACCGCGCCGGCGACGCCCGCCGCGAAATAGCGGCGCTCGGCCGCCAGTCCGATGGCCAGCACCGCCGGCCCCAGGGCGAACGCCCGCGGAATCGGCTCGTACTCCATCAGCAATACCGACGGCCCGCGAACCATTCCTCCCAGGGCGTACACGCCGGCGCAGGCCAGGGCCAGGGCGTCGGAAAGGCCCATGGCGCGGGTAATCAGAAAAATCCCC
>DASQHK010000789.1:0-8833 GCA_035632135.1 Bryobacterales bacterium | reverse complement strand
ATGGCGAGCTGCCCGAGCGGCGGCGCGCCGCGATCAGGCACCGGCGCCGTCGGCTCTTTCCACCGTTCCCCGGTTACCAGCGCCAGCGTCACCGTCAGGCAAAAGAAAATCTGCGCCAGGCAGGCGTGGCTCACCGAGATCAGCGTCGGCAAAAAGAACAGCACGGTGATGCCGCCGAGCACGCCCTGCGCCACGACCGTCGCGAGCGCCGCCGCGCCCAGCCGCTTCACCCACCGCCGCGGCTCGCGCTTCCACAGCCACGCCGCCAGCACGATGGTCAGCATGCCGACGAGCGTCGCGACCATGCGGTGCCCGTGCTCGAAGCGGATGTTGCCCACCCACGGCGGCATCAGGCTGCCGTAGCTCAGCGGCCAGTCCGGCACGGCGAGGCCCGCGTCCTTCGAGGTCACCAGCGCCCCAGCGATAATCAGGCCGAACGTGGCGCACGCTGTGAACACCGCAAACCGGTGCAGCCCCGCGCCGCCGCGCTCCGCGCCGCTCCCCAGCATCCGGCTCCTATTCGCCTTTGAACGCGAAATCCAGCGTCTGCGTCCCCGAAGGCGCCAGCGTCACTTCCTGGTCCTGCGTCCCGTACTTCTCGTGCCACGCCTCGATCGTGTACTTCCCCGGCGGCATGTTCTTCAGCGCGAACGTCCCGTCTTCGCCGGTCACCGCGAAGTACGGATTGTCGACCACGCCGATGTACGACCGCATCCACGGGTGCACGTTACACTTCACCGGAATCATGACCTCCGGCCGCGCAAATTCTTTGTCCAGGTCCGGCGTGCCGGGCGCCTGCGACTGGTTCCATTCGCGGTTGATCTTCGGCATGGGGTGGATGTTATGCGTCGTCGGATCGCTATTGGCGATGTCGATCTTCTGGCCTGCCTGCACCCCAAAAACGTGCGGGTGATAGACGCAGCCCTTCTGGTCGAGCTTCGCCGGCGTGCTCGGCGCCTCGAAGTTCTTCCCCTCCAGGCCCGCTTTCACGTAAATGAAAACATACTCGAGCGCGCCGTTCGGGCCGACGACCACCTCCTGGCTCTTCACCGGCTCGCTGTGCAGCTTCTTGCAGTCCGGCTCGGCGTCCATGACGATGGTCCTCATCGAGGGCGCGGTTCCCGCCAAGGTCACCTTCCCGCTGATCGTTCCCGCCGTGGCCGGGTCAACCCTGAACACGGGTCCGCCAGCGCCCGCCCCTGGCGCGGCTTCCTCCTTGGCCGTCTCCTTGGTGCCGCCGCCGCAACCGGCTGTGGCCAGCGCAAATACTGCAAACGTAGCAATCGTGTAAAGTGTTTTGTGTCTCATTCCTCAAGCCTTTCTTGGCAAACGTTTCTTGACAACCAGTCTTGACAACCAGGCCCGCCGCCGGCTCTTTCTACTGTCCCGCCCCGGCGCCCGCGGCCTGCAGCCGCCGCAGCTCGTCAGGCGTGAACTGGAACATGTATCTTACCAGCAGCTCGGCCTGGTCTTTGTGGTAAGTCTTGAAGCTTTCCGGCGTAGGTCCGTTGAATACCCAGTGGTCGCCGTCCCGCCGGAACAATCCGGAAGGCATCGCCGTTCCTGGAGCGATCATCGCCGGATCGAGAATCCATCGCAGCGTCCAGCCCGGCTTCAGCCGCTCTTTGGCCAGCAGGAAGTCCGGCGCGGTGGCCTTGGCGTCGTGCGCCGGGTTGCCCGTGGCGTGGCACTTCAGGCACGGCGCGCCCTTGCTGGTGAAAAGCTGCCGCGCCATGGTTCGCTCGGCATCGGTCATCGGCTCCAGGTTCTTCCGCGTCTCGATGTACGGCGAGGCCTGCGAGGAAAGCGCCATGAAGAACCGCACCAGCTTGTCCACCTCGCCCTCCGAGAAGGAGAACGTCGGCATTCGCGCCTTCAAGTACCTCCGCACGCCGTCCCGGTTCACGTCCGTCTCGCTCAGCGCCGGGTTGGTCAGGAACCGCACCAGCCATTCCGGCTGCACGCGCGCCCCTTCGCCCACAAGCTGCGGCGGCATCTGGTCTTTCCAGTCCGGGTCCTGATAGCGCGGCAGCGTCATAAAGATCGTGGTCTGGTTGGCCCGCAGCACGTGGCAGCCCATGCAGTTGTACTTCCGCACGATCCACCAGCCGTCCTGGATGGCCTTCCGCTGGTCCTCCGGCTGGTAAAAATACGTCTCCGGCAGCTCGGAATCGACCGCCCCGAGCAAGAACGTCGTCAGCCCATTGATCTCCGGCTTGGTCAGGCGGAAGTTGGGCATCTTCAGCCGTTCCGACTGCGGCTTCTCCTTGCCCTTGTCGTAAATGTCCGGCTGCTCCAGCTTGTGCTCGAAGAATCCCTTGTGGTTGTACCAGCCTTCGTTCTTCGCCGATTCGGCCAGCAGCGCAAAATCCAGCCGCTCGATCGGCTTGCTGCCTTCCTTGGTCAGCTCCGTCCCGATGCGCGCTTCATCCTCCATGCCCGCAATCTCGTGGCAGCCGGCACAGCCGTAGTTCCGCACCAGCTTGAGACCCTTCTCCTTCAGACTCGGATCATCCAAGTACGGAGCGGGCGGATACGGCGTGGCGTCCTTGCGCTTCAGCGTCACCAGGTATGACGCAATATCCCGCGCATCTTCCCAGGTCAGCCGCAGGTTCGGCATCACCGTTTCCTGCTGCACTTGCAGCGTCGAGCCGTCGTTGGGGCATTCCGCATGCTGCAAATCAAATACAAACGGCTTGCCGTGCTTGGCGTATTCTTCCGGCCCGAGGTCCTTCTTCTCCAGCGCACAGTAGGGCCGCGTCCGCTCGCGCGGGTTGTGGACCCACCTCACCAGGTAGTTGTAGTTATTTTTCTCGCCCACCCGCGTCAGGTTCGCAGCAAACGTGCCGCCCAGCCGGCTCGATCCTTCACCCACCGAATGGCACGCCATGCAGCCCCGCGTTTCAAACAGCTCCTTGCCCTTGCCCGCATCGCCGGCCGGCTGATCCTGCAGCTTGCCTTCCACGCCCGATTGCCACACGAACGCCGCAATCGCCTGCACCTCGTCATCGGTCAGCCGGAAAGTCGGCATCTTCGTCTCCGGCCGCCACCCGTGCGGGTCCTTCACCCACACCGGAATCCATTCCTTGTGCAGCAGCTTCACCCGCAGCTCTTTCCAGCTCGGCCCTACTTTCTTCACGTCGCGCTGCAGGCTGGCCGCGGCGATGTCGAGCTGCTCGATCTTCTCGTTCATCTTGTTGATGTTCACCCGGACCATGTCGGCGTGGGCCTTCAGCCGCGGCACTTCCGCATCCGGCGTCTTCGGGTCGTCGATCCTGGCGAAGGTCCGGTTCATCTCCCGCACCGCGTCGTCTCTCTCCATCGTGGTCTGCCGCATCTGCTGGTGCGTCGCTTGCACGTCTTCCGGCTCGCGGTCGAAGCCTTCAAACCGGTGGCAGCCCATGCAGCCCTTCCACCGGAACAGCTCGCGGCCCTGGTTCAGCGTCTCGGCGTAGTCGGTCACGATCTCGCGCGCATGGCATTGCTCGCAGCCCGCCTCGATGTTCTCCTTGTGATAGAGCGGCCACAGCCAGTGCTCGTAATCCCCGTGCGCTTTGACGATGCTGGTCGTGCCAATGCCGTTCCCGTTGTGGCACGGCGAGCAGCCGAAGCGGTCCGGATCGTGGATCTTCAGCAGATCCGGCTCGGGATGGCTGGTAAACTCCTCCCGCCCTCCCATCGCCGCCTTGGTCAGCTCCACCGGCTCGCGCGTTCCCAGATGGCACGATTCGCAGCGGTCGATCAGGTTGATGTCCGTGACGTGAATCTGCTTGATCTCGATCTTGAACCGGTCCAGATTGTCGAGCAGCCCCGCGATCTGCTCCTTGGTCAGGCCGCTCATCTGGTTCTTCATGTACTCGTCGAGTTTCGCCTGGAGCGCCGTCACCGGAGCGTTCGCGTGGATCAGCTCCGTCTGCAGCTCGGCGCGCCGGTCCCGCAGCCGGTTGAATTCCGCCTCCATCTGGTCAAAATTCCACTCCACTGTTTCCGTCGTCCCGCTGCCGTCGGTCTTGGTCAGCTCCAGCTTCACCCGCTCATTGCGGACCCCCGCGATGTCCTTGCGCAAAGATGCTTTCGAGCCGGGGCTGGCTGTTTCGAGGTCATAGGTCATCGACGCGACGTGCCCGCGCACTTCCTGGAACTTCGGCGTCAGGTCGGCCAGCCGCGGCTGAATGATCCCGGTCATCTCCTTCTGAATCTTCGCTACGTCCGGCGCCGCGGCCTTCGCCGCTTCCTCCCGCTGCTTCAGCAACTGCTGATAGGTAGCCGACTTGACGATGGTCCCCTCGTCGCGCCCCTGCACCGGCTCCATCCTCTTCAGGTGCGCCGTGTACAGCTTCACGAAATCCCGCTGGTAGCTCTTCCACGGCCGCAGAAAATAGTTCTCGTCGAGCAGCGCCCACACGAACGTCAGCACCAGGATCAGTGACGACACCAGCAGCATGCGGCTGAGCGACTTGCTCGTTACTGGATCCGGCTCGGGGGTAGGGGTCTCAGGCATAGGCTAGATGTTAAACCAGGGAGTAATCCAAATGTACTTGATGCGAAACAGGTGGCGGATCAGCATCTTCACCGGCAGCAGCAGCATCAGGATCAGCAGCGCCTGCATCGTCACGTATTGGAAAATGTTCATCCGCTCGTAGATCTTCCGGTTGAAGCCGGGCCGCGTGATGAGCTTGTGGAAGCCGTAGCCGGCCGCCGCCGCGTAGCCCCCCATCACCACCGCCCCGAAGATGCCTTTGCTCCAGAAGCTGGTCAGGCCGAACAAATCGGGTAAATCGCGGTTCACCTCAAAGATGAGCCGCTCCGGGTCCCACGTCGTGCCCGGCCAGAACCACATCCATCCTGGCCCTCGGATGAACGTCCCGATAATCACCATCAGTACCCACAGCCCGATGAAGCCGACGCAAAACGTCCAGATGGCGAACTTCCTCTGTTTGTATGTGTAATATCCTGCCCCCAGCGGGTTGGAGTCGATGTACGGGATCACCATCAGCCCAACGATGATCAAGCTCGGCAGCACCACGCCCGCCATCCAGGGGTCGAAGTACACCAGCATCTCCTGCAGGCCCAAAAAGTACCAGGGCGCCTTGGCGGGGTTCATCGTCAGGTTCGGGTTGGACGGCTCCTCGAGCGGCGCGTTCAGCGTGATCGACCACACCATCAAAACGATGGTCACGATGATCACCGCCAGCAGCTCGATCCGCAGCAGGTACGGCCAGGTGTGCACTTCCTTTACCCAGCCGGTCTTATAAGGCTGCACCTTGCGATGGTGCGTCTTGGCCATTTCCGGACTCGCCTCGAGCTGCGTGATCAGCCGGTCGTTGGCCTTCGCCTGCCGCAGGCCGTACCAGGCGTAGAACGGCACCAGTCCCAGCAACGCCGTGATCGGAACATTGTCCGGCGCCGTCGCGATTCTCCAGAGTTGCCCCCAGTCCATGAGATCCTCGTTAAGAGCTTTTCACCGCAGAGGACGCAGAGAGCCGCTGAGAAAAACCATTGGATTTTCCCTCTGTGTTCTCTGGGTCCTCTGCGGTGAAAGCTTTTCTCAAAATTTTCTCTCCGGCTTGATCTCCGATTCCAGCATCACCGGCGCCGGCCCCGAGATCCCGCCGTCTTTCCGCACCCGCCAGAAGTGCACCACCATGAACGTCGAAGCGATGATCGGAATTGCGATGCAGTGCCAGATGTAGGATCGCAGCAGCGCGTTCGAATCCACGATCGAGCCGCCCAGCAGCGCGAACCGCACGTCATTAAACGGCGTCATGCCCAGTTGCGGTCCGAACGGTCCTTCGTGTCCCAGCAGCGGCGTTGCCCGCGCCATGTTCGTGCCCACCGTCACCGCCCAAAAACCGAGCTGATCGTCAGGCAGCAGGTAGCCGGTGAACGACAGCAGCAGCGTCAGCACCAGCAGGATCACCCCCACTACCCAGTTGAACTCCCGCGGCTTCTTATACGACCCGGTCAGAAACACCCGGAACATGTGCAGCCACACCGTGATGATCATGAGGTGCGCTGCCCAGCGGTGCATGTTCCGTAGCAGCTTCCCGAACGGCACGTCGTGCTCCAGGAACATCACGTCCCGGAACGCAATCACCTTCGACGGGTGGTAGTAGAACATCAGCAGCGTCCCAGTGAAGGTAAGCACAATGAATAGGTAGAAGGTGATGCCGCCCATCCCCCAGGTGTAGTTGTACGCCACCGCGTCGCGGTTCACCTTGGCCGGGTGCAGGTGCAGGAACACGTTGGTCAGCACGCCCAGCGCGCGGCTGCGCGGCGTCTCGTCGTGCTTCACCCGGTAAATCGACTTGAAGAGATCGGTCTTGGTGGGCTGCTTCAGCGCTTTCGCGTCTTCCTTGACCTTTTCCTTCAGCGCTTGCAGGTTGGCCTGCATCTGCTCTTTGTCGAGCAGCGCGGCCAGCCCTTTCTTTCCATTTCCGTTTTTTTCGTCGGCCATCGCTTTTCCTTGCTGCGATTACTTTCTGACCGGACCGGCCCAAAGGCCGCCCTCCCCGGAACTGCGACAGGCAGGTTGTCGCGCCTGCCCCCGCCGGCCCGCTGCCGGCCATGATCAGACGTGGAGGATCGCGCCGGGATCGTTGAAGTGCGATTTCTCGCCCTTGGGCCACTGATAGAGCCTGCTGGTGTCTACCACGATTTCACCTTCGGCATCGAGCTCCACGTGCGCCCGGTCCATCGGCCGCGGCGCCGGCCCCTCGAAGTTGATTCCCTCGCTGTCGTAGCCGCTGCCGTGGCACGGGCACTTGAACTTGTGCTCGGCCGGCTTCCAGTCGGGCGTGCACCCCAGGTGCGTGCACTTGGCGTAGATGACGAAGATCCCTTCCGCGTTCCGCACCACCCAGATGCGATGCGCCTGCTGGAACTTGGTGTCCACCCCGAACCCAAAATCGGAAGGATACCCGACCTTGAACACCGTGCTGGGCTCAAACAGCGTTCGCGGAAAGAAGAACCGCAGGAACATCAAGAAATTGACGCTCAGAATGCCCAGGATCGACGCCGTAACGACGCGCCGCCGGCTGGTGATCAACTCTGGCTGAGGCTCATCCTTCAGAAGGATGTCGGCTACTGCCGGTTTCCCGGCGGGTTTTCCTTGCTGCTTGGTTTCGGTTGGTCCTGTGGCCGCCTTGCCGTCGGCGCCGCCATCCCTGCCTCCGACGGCCTTCTGACCCGGGACCGTTGTCTCTGCCATTCCCTCTCCTTGCCTGCTTAACCTTTAATTGTTATTATGCCCGTTCACACATGTCAAGAGCATCCGGACCCAAAAACATAAGCTTCCGTGCCGGCGCCGCAGTTTTTCTCCGCGCGCGCTAGCCACGCCCGCGCCGCCCGTTCTGCGCTACAATGTCATCTTCGGTTCTATCCCACACCCAGGGGACCCGGTGCAGCAAAAACGTCTCGGCGTAGTTCTGTTTCAACTCGGCGGCCCTGACTCCCTCCATGCTGTCGAGCCGTTTCTCTACAATCTTTTCTCTGACCCCGACATCATCGACTTCCCGCTGGCCCGCCTCGCCCGCCAGCCGCTGGCCCGCCTCATCGCCGCTAACCGCGCCAAGAAAGTGCAGCATCACTACGCCTCGATTGGCGGCCGCTCGCCCCTCCCAGAAATTACGGAGCGCCAGGCCCAGGCCCTTGAAGCCGAACTGCGCCTTTCTCTCGATGCCCGCGTCGTCGTCGCCATGCGCTACTGGCGCCCTTTCACCGCCGACGCCATTCGCCGCTTGCAAGCCGAGCGCGTGGAAGAGCTGGTGCTTCTTCCGCTCTACCCGCAGTACTCTTCCACCACCACCGGCAGCAGCCTCCGCGAGTGGAACCGCGTCGCCCGCGAGCACGGACTCAACGGCCTCCCCAGCCAGCTCGTCCGCGAGTTCTACGATCACCCCGGTTATCTGGATGCGCTGGTCGCGCAGATCGCCCGCACCCTCGAGCGCTTTGACCCGACCGCCGAGGTTCACCTCGTCTTCAGCGCCCACAACGTTCCGACCTCCGTCATCGCCGCCGGCGACCCCTATCGCTCGCAGATCGAGGCCACCATGCGCCTCATCCTCGGCCGCGGCGCCTGGTCGCTGCCCGCGCACCTCTGCTACCAGAGCAAGGTCGGCGGCGCGCGCTGGCTCGAACCCACGCTCGACCACACCATTCGCCGGCTCGCCGCGGAGGGCGCTCAAAACCTATTAGTAATTCCGATTGCGTTCGTTTCCGATCACGTGGAAACCCTGGGCGAGATCGACATCGAGGCGCGCGCCGCCGCGGCCCGCTGCGGCATCGCGCAATTTGAGATGATGCCCGGCCTGAACGACTCGCCCCGCTTCATCCGCGCGCTGGCCGACCTGGTCCGCGCTACGCGAGCGGTTCCTGCACTTTGTACCCCAGCCGTTTGAGGCCTTCCCGGCAGCGCCCCGCCGCTTCCGACAGCACGTAGAAAAACGCCCCCGCCCGCACCGACGCGAAAATCACCCCCGAGCGGTACTGCTCGACCTGCACCGTGTACTCGATCCCCTGCTCTTCCAGGATCGCCTCGATCCGCTTCGCTTCACTCACCCCGGCCGCGATGTAGACGAGATCCAGGTCGTCTCGCTCGCTGTTCTGCCCGTCCAACTCATCGGCGTCTGCTGGCATGGCGCGCCCCCGGAAGCGCTAACCGATTCTAGCAGGTTCCTTGCCAACGCTCCGATCCCCGCCCGGCGGTCCTCCAACGATGCGGTACGAACGTACCAAAAGTTTGGACCCTCCATCGCAGTGATTTTGGCTCTTGACGCGCAGGCGAGCCAATTGTACCTTGGCCCATTCGGAGGGGCTTCCAGTGTGCAAGAAC
>DASQHK010000788.1:0-2821 GCA_035632135.1 Bryobacterales bacterium | reverse complement strand
GAAGTGCAGGAAGCCAACTGGGGTTCGATCACCAGGATGCGGCTTCCCGGCGGAGGCGAAGTCGGCCTCTACCAGCCGAAGCATCCATCGGCATTGGCCCTCGCCTCGAGCTGACCGGCGCCAGCGAGCCGCTCGATTGACATCTCCCCATAAATATGGGACCGTAGTAGCGTGAAGACCACGCTCGAGATTCCGGACCCCATTTTCCGGCGCGCGAAGGCCATGGCGGCGGAGCGGGGCATCCCGTTTCGGCAGCTCGTCACGGAGGCGGTGGGGGAGAAGGTGCGCACCAAAGGGACGGGGGGCAAGAAGCCGTGGATGAAGCTGGCGGGGAAGCTGCGACGGCTGCGGAAGGAGACGGCCCGGATCAATCAGTTGATGGAGCGGGAGTTTGAGAGGATCGAACCGGAAGAATGGGCCTGATCCTCGACACGAACGCTCTTTCGGCCATCGGGGAAGGCGAACCGGCGGCGGTCGCGGCGGCCGGGCGGGCGGACCAGATTGCGATCCCGGTCATTGTCCTGGGCGAGTACGAGTTTGGAATCGCGCGGTCGCGGCATCGCAGTCACTACGAGCGCTGGCTGGGGGAGATGCTCTCGGTTTCACGGGTGCTCGACATAGATGAGCACACGGCCGCCCGGTACGCCGAGATTCGCATCGAGTTGAAGCAGGCCGGCGCCCCGATTCCCTCCAACGACGTCTGGATCGCGGCGTTGTGCCGCCAGCACGCCTGGCCCATCCTGACGCGGGACCGGCACTTCGACTCCGTTCGCGGGTTAGAGCGTCTGGTCTGGTGAGATCCGGCCAGCCCCGGCGGACGCCGGGCTAGCGTGGATTCCGCCAAAGCTGCGATGTAACTGTTGGGAAACCTTCGGCCCCGGTGCCCCGCCGGGGCCATCCTTTCGAGAGCGGGAGATCTCCAACCGCCAGCCGGTCTAGAGTCGCTGTGCGCGCCTTTGTCGCGGCGGCCGTTCATTCCGAGCGGCCAGCGTTTTGCCCATACGTATTGGCCCGGAGGACGCGTTCCTCCATGATCCGCTCTCACCGCAGTCGCCGCCGCAGTTCACACGCCTTGAAACTCGACGAGCAGGGTCTTGTCCGAATTTCCCCGCCGGTAGACCCGCTCGAACCGGTCGCCGAAGCGAACCACAATACTCCAATCCTTGAGTAGGTCCCTCAAGGGCGGCGCCGGTGGGTCGGGAGGATAGCCGGCAACTGGGAACTGCATGATCACGCGATCGAGGAACGGGACGACGACCTTGTCGTAGGCTTGCGCGTCATTCGCACAGCGGGCGAACGACGCCGTCAGTAAAATCATCGGCGCCGGATATGGCCGCGCATCAGGCGGCCCCCTCCAGATGGCCTGGGCTGGAAAGACAAACTGGATGCGCCGCGCGGCGTGGTGCTTAATCATGCTGTGAAGCGTCATCTGAGCGTTCCTTGCAGTACAAAACATGAAGCCCCCGCCGGCGAATATGATTCGCTGAGCATCGATGCGGATCTGGTGCTCTTGTCCCTCGCTGATGATCGCGTAGTCAGGGCGCCGGTCGGCAGTGTACCAGTCCGGATATTCCTTGCTGACAAAGTAGACCACGGTCCAGCCCTTCATCCGGGCCTCTTGCACGAGGCGGTCGATTCCCGGCTTGGCGACGGCGGTAAGGTCATACCCGTCGAGGTTGGCATGCCCCACGAAGAGCAACTCCTTCGCGACGATCTCCCGGACGGCGCTGTGAGGGACCGCCGGCATCGGCGTCAGAGCGCGACCTGCCACCTCGATGGTGATTCGCCGTTCGGAGGCCGGAGTGCGGACCACCAGTTCGGTGCGTCCGGGTTTGACGGCCTCGAACAGCCCCTTGGGGTCGATCAGCCGTACGATCTGAGGGTCCTTGAGGGCGAACTTGGGGTCCACGAAGCGAGGTTGACTGCGCTCCGAGCGTTCCATGACCGTGTAGTGAATCTGCTCGCCGGGGCGCAGGAGGAAGTGTTTCGGGAATACCTCCAGCACAGGTTGTGCGGGATGACCCGCAACTTGGGCCAACAGCCTCAACAGGCAAAGGGGCAGAAGACTCGCTATGGCGAGGCGCTTGCCGCGGGGCCGTGCCGGCATGGCCGGATCGTTTGCCGGGATCGGCCCCACAGGCGCGCTACGCCCGGCGGCCGGCTTCGCCAGCACGATGGAGAACTGCGTGTTTCCCGGAATTGTCACGGCGATGTTCCAGTGATAGGCCGGTCCGGCTAGCGCGCGGTCTTGATGAATTTGAGCAGGTCGGCCATCTGCTCAACGCTCACCTGCTTGTCGAGGTCACTTGACATTGCTGATAGGTTCGTGGCGTACATCTGCCGGATGTCGTCGCGGCGGATGACGTCTTGCTTGCCCTCCTCGTGGCGGATGGTGATGGTGGTCGGGGTCTGCGGTCCCATCACGCCTTCGATTGTCCCGCTCGATTTCGTCTCCACCACATACGACTCGTAACCCTGCGCGATGGAGCGGCTGGGCAGGATGATGTCGGGCAGGATCAACTCGGCCGGGCGGGTGCGGATGGTGCCGAGGTCGGGACCGACCTCCGCGCCGTAGCCATCGAGCTTGTGGCACTTGGCGCAGACGCGCCGGAAGACCTGGCGGCCGCGCGCGGGGTCGCCGTTCGTGGTAAGCGCCGCTTCGTAGCGCTTGAGCACTTTTTCGCGCTCGCCGGACCTGGCTTCGAGCAGCGGGCGGGCCGCTTCGCGGACCTCGGGATCGCGATACATGATGAGCTGGTGCTGGTAGCGCGGGCCGAGCGTCCAGGGCTGGAGCTGGTCGCTTTTCATGGCCGCGACGAGC
>DASQHK010000787.1:0-3485 GCA_035632135.1 Bryobacterales bacterium | reverse complement strand
GGTCGTCGCCGAGGCGCCGTCGAAGCTGAGGGCCATGGTCGTGTTGCGGGTGCCGTTGGTCTTGAGGATGCTGTACTGCGTCGAGGTTGTTAAGGTGACCCCCGGAGTGAGAGCGGCCAGGTCGATAAAGCGGCGGCCGTTTAGAGGGAGGTTGACAACCCGCTCCCGCGACACCACCTCGCCCAGGGCGGCGTTCTCCGTCTGCGTCAGAGGCGCCTCGGCGACCACGTCGACCCGCTCCTCGACCGCTCCCACCTGAACGGCAAAGTTGATGCGCGCCTGTTGC
Source organism: Bryobacterales bacterium (assembly GCA_035632135.1). Classification (GTDB taxonomy): domain Bacteria; phylum Acidobacteriota; class Terriglobia; order Bryobacterales; family JACQDG01; genus DASQHK01. The sequence goes on along the minus strand of DASQHK010000787.1, from coordinate 3,199 downwards.
CCGATTTGAATGACAATGCGGGTCTGGCGTTCGGTGCGAAAGCCGCTGGTGCGGACCTCCACCGTGTACTCGCCGGGCAGCAGGTACCGCACCTCGTAGTAGCCTTCCGCGTTAGTGGCGACGGTGCGGGCGAGGCCGGTGGCCGGCTGGGTGATGGTGACGGCTGCGTTGGCTACAACGGCGCCAGTCGCGTCGGTCACATTCCCGAGGATGCCGGTGTCGATGGTTTGCGCGCAGAGTGCTGCAATAGACAACAGAAGCAGAACGCAGCCGAGTGAAAACCGGCGAAACGTTGCCATAGCATACCCCCTAGGCCGAAATTCCCACTGGGGACATCCCGGATGGCCACAGTATACGCCCTGCTGGGCATCGTGTGCAAAGTTCGCAATGCTGGCTTGGTCCGCAGTCCTTGCTCAACCCTGCGATGGGCCGAGAGGGGCGAAGATGGTTCGACTCTTGGTAGCAGCAAAAGCGCGGTGGCAGGGTGTCTTTGACGGCCACACCCCAGTTCCCTTACACGTGTTTTCGTGCAGTCCAGCTCGCTCGCCCATATTCTCCCAGCTTTACTTCACCAGACATCGTATTTCCGGCGACTTCACCGCTGAATTCGTACGTTAGCGCGGTCCCCTCGTATGGTAGCCTGCTGCGCAAACGGACTTGGGCGCCTTCGATCGTGCCACGCAGATCGCCTTTCAGCTTCCATCCAAGGTGAGAGCCGGTAACACGATTCCCCACGGTCTCAAGAAACAGGGCATGTTGGGCGGCGCCAACCCCATACTTCACCTCCACTTCCCAGCGGCCTGCTATTTGCGCGCTCGGCGGCGTCCATGTGCGTTCCCTGGGCTTCGGCGCGGTGCTGAAGAGCTGATACAGCCGGTCCGCTACCAGCTTGTAGTCTCCGGGCTTCATCGAAGGGGGACGGATGATAAAGGAATGCCCCGCGCCCTCGGCCTGCGACGCAATGCGCGGCTCACCATCGAGCAGCAGCTTGCCCAGCTCACCTGCAGTCAGGCCGATTTGCTTCGGGTCCCACTCGATGGACAGCACCGGAAAGGGGTTGGGGCCATCCGGCGGCCTCTCCGACGTCCGCACTCCAGTAACCGTAGTGATCTTTTCCGTGATGTGCGCGTACCACGATTTGAACTTGCGATGCTCGGCCGGGAGATCGCGCGTGGTTGCCCAGACCTCCACCGCCGCTAACATCCCCATGATCTCTTCCTTACCAACCTTCGCCATGCGCCCGAAGGCGTGATGCGGCGCGCTGTTGACCCAGGCTGCCTGCACCAGATCTTTGCGGCCCATCAACAGCCCCGCGCACTGCGGCCCTTGCAATATTTTCCCGCCGCTCGAAGCAACCAGGTCTGCGCCGCGCGCGAGCCAGGGATTCGGCCGTGCGGGGTAATGCGCTGCTGCGTCCACCAGAATCGGCACGCCGGCCGGCCGCGCAGCCTTGGCCAGATCCTCCAGACGGATTCCCTCTGATTCTGTGCTGGCATTGACCGCGATCATCGCCGTCCGCCGGCTAAGCGCAGCGTGAAAATCATCGATCGACCTCACCTCCACAATCTTGACGCCTACGGCCCGTATCGCGTGGTCATAAACATTGCGCGACTGCTTCGGCATGATCACTTCGTCCTTCAAGCCGTCCATTCTGGGCAGTTGCTGGATCTTTTCCGGGTCGCTGCCCGCCACACAGGCGGATGTCGCGTGGGTCAGGGCGCCAGCACAGCCGGACGTGACGATTACCGCTTCACACTGCAGCAATTGGGCCAGGCGCTGGCCAACCTTCTCCATCAGCTCATCGATGTTGACCGATTGATAGGATGCCTGGTCCATGGCCTGTTTCACCTCAGGCCACGTCAGCAGCCCGCCGTTGATGGTCCACGAGGCAGTCATGTTGATGAATGGACGAATGCCGACTCTGGCATAAACGTCCTCGCCGGTGGATTTTTCTGGTTTGGCGGCGCCCGCTGCCGGCGCGCCCATGAGCAGCCCGCTCACGCTCGCGGTACCGCAGGCACGAAATATGTCCCTCCGGCTGAAGCTTAAAGCAGAAGTTCCATTCTTCGCTCTTGGCATTGTTTTCCCCTTATTGCTATCGCGTTCCGGCAGCGCGGCGTTCAGGGTGCGCTCCGGGCCGCATCATCCACACGGAAACCAGCAAGCGTCGTTCGCCAGGCCGCTGCACGGCGATGGGCGGGTCCCCCTCGAGAAGCTGCTGCACGACGTCATGCGACGTGAGCTTCCAAGCTTTCTCGTCCCAGTCAATCTGGACGTGAGGAGTGTGATTGTCAATCTCCGGCATGTATTCCTTGACCGTCAGACCGGAAACCTTCGAAAGAGATTCTATCATCTCGGCCGCCAGGCTCCGGGGCGGCTCGCGCACTCGGTGGTCTTGGCGTAGTTCTGACAGGATTCATATTGGGGCTGGTCATGCTGCGCTGGGGCACTTTGCCCACGCTGGCGTGGCACTATTCGGTGGATGCGCTCTATGCGGACACGCGGACCGGGAGGGATGGAGTGTACCGGGCGGTAGATTAGGCGCACGTTGAGGGGAGCGCCCGCCCCCGCGCGACCTGCCTGCATTCTCGCACTGGCTCAGAAACCGTTCGGCCGGTGGCTGATCAGGGAGAGGAACTCGTCGCGGGTCTGCGTGTTATCGCGGAAGCAGCCGAGCATGGCGCTGGTCATGGCCGAGGAGTGCTGCTTTTCGACGCCGCGCATCATCATGCAAAAGTGCCGCGCCTCCACCACCACGCCCACGCCGCGCGGCTCGATGGCCGCCTGGATGGTCTTGGCGATCTGGTTGGTCAACCGCTCCTGGATTTGCAGCCGCCGCGCAAACATATCCACCAGCCGCGGAATCTTACTCAGCCCGATGACTTTCTTGTCCGGTAGGTAGGCCACGTGCGCCTTGCCGTAAAACGGCAGCAGGTGGTGCTCGCACAGGCTGAACAGCTCGATGTCCTTGACGATCACCATCTCGTCATAACAGACGTTAAACAACGCTCCGTTCAGGATCTCCTTGACGTCCATGCGATATCCGCTGGTGAGGTAGCGCAGGGCCTTCGCCACGCGCGCCGGTGTCTTCTGCAAGCCGTCGCGCTCGACGTCTTCGCCCAGCTGCTCGATCAGCACCCGCACCGCCTCGGCCATGGGCGTCGTGTCTTCTTCGCTCACGCCAGGGAAATGGTCCAGC
>DASQHK010000786.1:0-3481 GCA_035632135.1 Bryobacterales bacterium | reverse complement strand
AAACCGGGGGGCAGGGAAAATGAACGGCCGTAGAAAAGACCGGGGCCAAACAGCGCGTCGTGGGGCAGGATCAAATACGCCGATCCCAGCGAGAGAGGAAACTCGTCGAGCGCCAGAACGTTTTTCCCCTCGAGGTCGGGTCTGATCTCGGCAAACAACTGCTTCTTGGCGGTGAAGGAGGTTTCCCAGGTGCGGCTCTCGCCGCGATCGGCGGCGGCAAAGAAGCAGGTCCCGGCGCCAAAGAGCAGGACTAGAAAGAGCTGGATGACGCGGAATCGGATGCATTTCAGGAGCCAGCCCAGGCCAACGCCTCCAGTGGCAAAAAGTCCCAGCGACGGCAAGTAGTGGTGGCGGGGCGAGATGTACCAGAGCCAGATGGGAAGATACGCGGCGATGTAGAAGAGCAGCGCCAGAAGCAAGACGAAAACAGACGGTCGCGGCGCGTGAACGCGGGGAAGCAGGGCGATGGCTACAGCAGCTAGCGCCAGGGCGGCGACGGCGGCCAGCACCCAGTCGGTGGATGTCACCGTCTGGAAGAACGGCGCCACATGGAGGAGCCATGGCTTGCCGAAGGTAGATGCAAGCGTGCCAAGAATATTCTCGTGCAGCAGCCGCCAGGCATCGGGCGTGAGCGACGGCGCTTTGCCGGGAACGATCCGCAGCTTGACCCAGGCGTAGAGGGCGATCGCAGCGAGGTAAAAGAGGTGAATCGAGGCGAAGCGCCAGCGGTCGCTCCAGCGGCGGAGGATCGCCGTGGCGACGCGGCCGGCGATGAGCAGGGCGAGAACGAACAGCACCTGGTCGTAGGTGAACAACGCGAATAAGAACACGCCGGCGTCGAGAAGGGCGAGCCACCAGCGCCGGGCTGAGAAACCTCGCTGGCTGCGGATCATCTCGAGAGTGGTCCAGCAAAACGCGATCACAAAGAGGGTGGTCAACTGGTTTTGCGGCGTGGCGGGCAGCCAGAAATGCGTCTCACCGTGGATGGGCCAGAAGCTGAACAGGCCCGCCGCCAGCAGCGCCGCGGTTGCGGGGACAAGCAGACGGCGCAGCAGAAGAAAAAAGGCGGCGGCGGCAAGGCCGTCAACGGCCGATTGGATCAGGTGCAGTTGCGCGAGATGCGCGGCCGGATCGCCCGCCAGCTTGTAGATCGCGTATTGCAACAGGACATGGAGATTGCGGCCCGGAACGTAGTTGCGGGTGATGGTCCACAAGCCGCGGAGGCCGGCGGAGGGCAGGCTGCTCATCCAGCCGCCATCGTCGTAATAGAAGCCGAGGCGGCCGGCGCCCCATCCAAAGATGAGCAGGTTGGAGGCGGCCAGAGTGGCCGCCGCGAGCCAGTCGCCGGAGGCGAGCTTGGGCGGCGCGGCAAGCGGCTGCCCGGCCCGTGGCGCGGCGTGGGCGAGTTGCAGTTTCATGCGTGCTGGCGGCGAGCCCGGAGCGAGCCGGTAATGGCGTCGGAATAAACGCGGACCATGGCGGCCAGATCGTATCGTTCGAGCACTGTCTGGCGGGCGCGGGCGCGCAGGGCGGCGTCGCGCGCCGGATCGGCGAGCGTCTCGGCCACGCGGGCGGCGAAATCAGCGGGGATGCGGCTGGGAATGAGGAAACCGTTCACGCCGTCTTCCATGACGTCGCGCGCGCTGCCGGCATCGGTGGTGAGGACCACCAGGCCCATGCTCATGGCTTCGAGCAGCGTGATGGAGCTGCCCTCGAAGCGCGAAGTGAGAAACGCGAAGTGGGAGACGGCCAGAATCTCGGCCACGTTGTCGCAGAAGCCGAGCAGCTCGACGACGTCCTGAAGGCCCTGGACGCGGATCTCGCGCTCGATACGGGCGCGCTCGGGGCCGTCGCCCACGATGAACGCCTGAAAGCGCTTGCGAGGATGGGCGCGCACCAGTTCGCCCGCCACGCGTACGAACAGCGGCACGTCTTTTTCGACCGCCAGGCGCCCGGTGTAGGTGAGGACGATTTCGCCGCCTTTCAGAGAAAGCGAGCGGCGGATCTCGGGCAGGCGCTGCGCGTAGGTCGCCGGATTGAAGCGGCCCGCCGCGTCGGCGGCAGTGTGGGCGAGGTGGATCTTTTCGGGGCTGACTCCGCCCTTGCGGATCAGCGCCTCGCGCTGCGGCTTGCCGACGGCGAAGTGGCCATCGAGATAAGGGTCGCAGCGGATGGAAGTGTCGAGATAGCCTTCCGAGACCGTGTTGTGGACGATATCGGCGGTCCATAGACCCGGGTGCAGCTTCAGCGCCGGCAGCGCCTGGTAGGCGTGGGCGCAGCCGGAGATGATCAGCCCGGCGATATTGTGGGTGGCTACTAGATCGCACAAATACTCAGAGGGATCATCGGCGGGAAAATGAGCGAGGTGATAGATCCACGGGGTGAGGCGGGCGAATTCGCGCTCCCAGTCCTGGCGGACGTCGAGGGTGGTGATGGCGGCGAGGGCGTAATCGGGTGCCAGGCCCTGCATCACTTGCAGGACGACTTGCTCGGCGCCGCCAATCGCCATCCACGGGATGGCAAAGAGCAGCGCGGGGCGGCCGTCGCCGAAGGCCAGATGCGGGCGTTGCGCCAGCGGACACAAGGGCGGCTGGGGCGGCGGCTCGGGGTGGTCGAGGGCGGCGCGCACGGCCGGATCTCGCGGCGGGTTGAACTGCTCGGCGGCGCTGCTCGAGCCCTGGCCGGTGATGTAAGCGTTGAGCGAGCGGATTCTTTCCGCGATGTACTCGCGCTCGGCCATCTTGATGTTGGACCACATGCTGGCGTCGTGGGTGCGGTAGAAAAACAGCGGCTCCTCGATGAGATAGCCGTCCCACCCTTTGGCGCCGAGGGTGATCCAGAAATTCCAGTCGTCCTGGCCGTAAAGCTCGTCGCGGAAGCCGCCGGCCTCCACCCAGGCCTCGCGGCGGAAGACGGCGCCGGTGGGGACGTGGTTGTAGCGCAGGGCTTTTTCCAGGCTGAACGGCTCGGTTTTCCAAAGCGTATCGTCGGCGCCGAACCGCTGCACCAGCGAATAACAAAAACCGTACTGGGGATGGCGTTCGAGGACCCAGACGGTTTTTTCCAGATACGTGGGGTCGATGCGGTCGTCGGCGTCGAGCGAGACGACGTACTTGCCGAGCGCCAGCGCGGCGCCCGTGTTGCGGGCGGCGGCCAGGCCCTGGTTCGACTGGTGGACGATGCGGAGACGCCGGTCGGGCGACTTTTCAAGCTCCGCCAGGACGGCGAGAGTGTGCGGATCGGTCGAGCCGTCGTTGACCACGATGATCTCGAAATCCTGGAAGGTCGAGGCCAGCACGCTGTCGATGGCTTCGCGGACAAAGCGGCCGTAGTTGTAACAAGGAATACCTACTGTCACCAGCGGGCGGCCGGCGGGCCAGCCGGCGATCGCGGAGCGGCGGTGGGGCAGGTACTCCGGGAGCACGGGCGTGGCCGTGGCGGCAAAGCCGGCATCCTCGGAGGCAATCACCGGAGCGGCCGC
>DASQHK010000785.1:0-1533 GCA_035632135.1 Bryobacterales bacterium | reverse complement strand
AATTGAACAGGAATTGTGACGGGCGAAGAAAGCGCGATGAAGAGTAAATCCCAGCCGCTTGACCCTGTACGTCTCAGTCGGCGCCCCACCGGTGATCCGCGCCGTTGGGGGCGCCCCGTTAACAACACGGTGGACAGATTCCGTTCGGGCCCCCGAATGAAAATGTTCCAGTGTCGCTAAATGTCGCTATCTCGGCGCGGCGGCGGTGCGGCACCTGAGGTGCGGTTGACCTTTGGGTTCTTGAACTTGAGGCAGATGCTGTCGAGGTCTTCCTGGAGCGAGAAGAACAGTTCGGTCATTCGGGTTGTCACGGCCACGCTTTTTTTTACAAACGTTTGGAATCGCCTTCCGGGCGTCACTCCCTGTTCGGGGCCATCACACACGGAGGCCGTTCTGGAAACAGGTCGGGGTCTGGAGCTTTCGCGGAGGTGAACAATACAACGGGCCCAGGGTTGCACCCCGGCGCCGGCGTCCAATTGCCGTCCTCGGTCCGCTGGAAGATCCATACGGCAGGGCTTTGCTCTCCTAACAGTTGTTCTTCCAGCGCTTCGATTCTTTGCCGCAACGAGTGAAGGTGGGATTTGCCCATCGGTTTTTGAATCTCCTTTCGGCCGATCTAGCGGTTTCCATTCAGGTGGTGGGAGCTGCTTCCTCAAGCGCGGCTACACGTACTGCGAGGTCTTCGTTTTCCATCGCCTTGGCCGCGTGGCCCAACACTTTATCCGCAGCTCTGACCCGGGTTGATGCCGGGGCGGCGCCGTCGCACATGACGCGCAACAAGGTGGCAGCGGCAGCTGCCGAACCCTGTTGCAGGCGAGCCACGGCTTGTGAGTAGGCCTCGCGCCTTGCCTGCAGCAACGCCTTCTGGAACTTCGGCTTGCGCAGCCACCGCCAAAGCGTCACGGTGGAAATGCCGGCTGCCGCTGCGGCCTTTTCCTGCGTGGGGTGCTCCAGCAACGCCGCAATGATCTGCTCGGCCCGGCGAGACAGCCGTCGACGGATTCGTTTGGATTTCATCCCTTGGTCTCCTTCCCGGCGCCAGTCTCGCCAGCAACGTCGTCAAGAGTTCGTGCATCCGCTCCACGCCGAGCGCGATCTCCGGTGTGCCGCTGCCAACGCCGGACGCTGACGTCGGTAATTCGATCCGTCTTGCGGGTGTGCGTGCTACGCGTCATCGCCGTTCCTTCGCCAGGAAAATATTCCTTCACAATTTGCTTGCTTGTGGGGCGCAGCAGAGCGATCCATGTCGTGACTGCGGTCACTACCGCAATAAGGAGATAGCACCAAATGATTACCCCGATTCCAGAACAGCAACCTAACCAGCAAGCGACCGGCACTGCGCAAAAACCAAAACCACGCACCAAGCCCCGCGTCGCCAAGCCACGCCAGAAGGCTGCCGGAGCCAAGAAGGCTGCCAACCGCCGCAAATCGGCCGGTAAGGGCGCGCGGCCGGGCAGCAAGACCGCCAAGATCCTGCACCTGCTCGAGCGGTCTGGCGGCGCCACCCTGAAGGACCTCATGAAAGCCACCGAC
>DASQHK010000784.1:0-2672 GCA_035632135.1 Bryobacterales bacterium | reverse complement strand
GTCTGCGGGCTGTAGGACGGGCTGAACCAGTTGGTGCCGCCGGGCACGCTGGGGTAAACCTTGGCGCCTTCAACCGAGGGATCCATGCCCGGCACGAGGATGGGCTTGCCGCTGTCGTCAAGGCCCTTGGCCCAGGTCATCTTAACGTAGGGCCTGCCGGCAAGGAACTGGCCGCTGGCGCGATCGAGCACGTAATAGAAGCCGTTGCGGTTGCCGAACAGAACGAGCTTTTTCTTTTCGCCGCGCACCGTGCCGTCGGCGAGGACGGGGACTTCGGTGGAGTCCCAGTCGTGGACGTCATGCGGTGTGAACTGGTAATACCATTTCAGCTTGCCGGTGTCGGCGTCGAGGGCGAGCAGGGAGTCGGAATAGAGATTGTCGCCGGCGCGAACCTTGCCGTTCCAGTCGGGGCCGGGGTTGCCGGCGCCCCAGTAGACGCTGTTGAGGTCGGGATCGTAGGAGCCGGTGACCCAGGTGGTGGCGGAGCCGGTCTTCCAGCTTTCACCGGCCCAGGTGTCGTTGCCGGGCTCACCGGGGAAGGGGATGGTGTAGAAGCGCCAGGCTTCTTTGCCGGTTTTGGCTTCGTAAGCGGCGACCAGGCCGCGCACGCCGTATTCGCCGCCGGCCACGCCGACGACGATCTTATCCTTCACCGCGAGCGGAGCGACGGTGATGGAGTAGCCGTTCTTATAATCGGCGACGGTGGAGTCCCAGCGGACGACGCCGGTCTTGGAATCGAGGGCGACCAGATGGGCATCAACAGTACCTACGAAGATCAGGTCGTCGAGCGCGGCCACGCCTCGGTTCACCTGGCCGCAACAGACGCGGATGTCTTTGGGATAAATCCGCTGGTAGTGCCACAGAGAGCGCCCGGTGCGGGTGTCGAGGGCGGTGACGTTACTGGGCGGCTCGCTCAGGTACATGATGCCGTCGACCACCAGCGGCGTAGTTTCAATCTTGTCCTTGGCGCGAATCTGGTAGACCCACGCCGGCTTCAGGCGCTTCACGTTGCCGGCATTGACCTGGCTGAGCGGAGAGAAGCGGTGCGAGCTGTAATTGCCCGAGTAAGTGAGCCAGTTGCCGGGCTCCGATGCGGCCTTGCGAATGCGCTCGTAGGGCACCTGCGCGGCGAGCGGAAGCACGAGGGCGAATGCCAGCAGTATTCGTTTCATGAGCGGCCTCGCAGAGAAACCAGGTACGCGATGATGTCGTCAAGCTCGGCGTCGGAGAAGACGCCGCGATAGGCCGGCATGGGAGACTTCTTCCAGTCCTTGTGCAGCTCGCTGAGGTCCGCCTTCCAGAAGGAATGCAGGCGGTCGGAAGTGTCCAGCATTTGCAGCGAGTAAGTGTCCTCGCTGAGGCGGACGCCGGTGAAGCGGCGGCCGTCCCTGGTCGCAACGCGCACTTGCAGGAAGCCGTCGGGGACCTCGGCCTCGGGCTCGAGCAGGGCGCGGCGCAGGTAGGCCGAGCTGCGGCGCGCGCCGATCTCGGTAAGCTCGGGCCCGAGCCTGCCGCCCCGGCCGGCGACCGTGTGGCACTGCGTGCACTTTCCCTTGCCCAGAAACAGCTCCCCGCCGCGCTGCGGGTCGCCAGGAACGTTTTCGAGCGGCACCTGCCCGAGGCTGCGGACAAATAGCGCCGTCTGCCAGATTTCTTTGTCGATCATCTCCCAAGCGCCGGGCATTTCGGTGCCCTCGATGCCGTTCTTGATGGTCTTGAAGAGCGCCTGGTCGTCGGGAGCGCGCAGCAGCTTGGGCCGGGCGAGCGTGGGTCCTTTGCCGCCCTCGGCGCGCGGGCCGTGGCAGGGGGCGCAGTGGCCGAAAAACAAGTGCTGCCCTCGGGCCAGATCGGCCGGCGTGGTGTAAGGGTTCTCCTTGGGGATCTTTTCCGCAGAGTCCTCTTGCGCCGCCAGAGAGAACGCGAAGATCAAGGCAATCGCCAGTGCCCGAAGCATACGACACCTCGAAGTTGGGTCAAAGTATAGCACGAGGGGCCTGGCGGCGTTGTTAGCCGTGTCAACCTTCGCTGCAAACGCATCCAGAAGGAGCGCAGCGTCCGAGTTACGCTGTTGTCTTATGAGAACATGGAGATCACCCACCACGGCGTGTGGACGTGTGGGAGCTGGAGGTTCCGCGATGCGAAAGCGATGCGCGGCGGCCGCGGTTCTGGCGCTATGGGGCGCGCTGGCCGCAGCGCCCTTGTCGAAAAAAGAACAAGCCCGGTCGAGCGCTGAGGCGTGGGTGCGGCTGGTCGACGCGGGAAGGTATGCCGACAGTTGGACCCAGTCCAGTTCGCTTTTCCGGTCGCGCGTTCCCCAGCAAAAATGGGAGGCGATGGCCAAAAAGGTTCGGGACCGGATGGGACCGCTTCGCTCGCGGAAACTGCGCCGGGTGATCCTGGCAACCTCTCTGCCGAAAGCTCCCCCAGGGGAGTATGCGGTCGTCGAATTCGACTCTTCGTTCGAGAAGCAGCCCGCCGCCATCGAGAGGATTACGATGATGCTCGAGGACGGCGAGTGGCGGGCAGCCGGCTACTACTTCGTGTGAGCGAAGGCGCCGGCGGCATCCCGCATTGCGGCGGCGCTCTGACTCACTTCCGGGCCGCCGCGACGCCGTGATCCAACGCCGGTAGCAGATGATTAGGATCTACCTCGACGCTTGCTGCTTGAACAG
>DASQHK010000783.1:0-1581 GCA_035632135.1 Bryobacterales bacterium | reverse complement strand
GCCACCTTAAAGATACGATGCTGCGCTCCGACGGCGATGTAGTACACGCCCGAGTTGTTGGGGTCGATTGCTACAGCATCGGGACTGGCGAGGTTGGCCGCCAGCGGAGCCACTCCGTTAGGGCCGCCGCCGGCGAACGTGCTGATGTCTTGACCACTCGCGCCCAGCACGAAACTGAGGGCCATGCAAGAAAGGATGATGGAAGGACGCATGACTAGAACCCTCCTCCGACGAACCGGGGCGCCAGTTCGATCAGCCGCTGCTGCGGCTTACCGTGGCCGTCTTTGTAAGTGATTTGAACAGTGGGGGAAGCGCCGTGGTGCCAGCGGTTGTATTCCTCTTTCGGGATGATGAAGGTTTCGCTGAGGTGACCGCTCTCGTGCCGCCGGAAGGAGATCGTGCCCAGGGAGCCGAGCGATTTCAGGGGCTCCCGCGAGTCCTGCAAGGTGACCTTGGCGTTGCTCAAGTCGGCGTCGCTGTAATTGAACAGCCGCAGCGCCAGCGTCACGCGAACTTGAACACCCAGGTCGGTGACGTGGCTGAGCTGATACAGGGCTGCGAAGTCACGACCCCCCGCGGCCGCCGCCGGAGGAGCTGCGAGAGTTCCAATGGCTAAGAGTATTAGAAATATCGAAAAAGGAAACCTCGGTGATCCCATGTGACCTCCTTCGGCTAAGCGACCGCGAAGAGCCTTGATGCCCGCGGGGCCGGAATCAACCCCAGTCTATACCCATGAGACTTGAGAGTTCTAGTACTTATGAAAGCTTTTTTGCCCTACGCGAATAGTACAAAAGTTTCGTCCAGCATTGGGACTACTGGTGGGCCAAGCCACTCAAAAGCTGATGGCCACGGTGGGGAATCCCACCATCTGGGTTGGGCACGGAGGGGTTAGTCGCGTTTCGGAAGGGGGGCGATGCGGATGCTGCGGAAATCGAGGTTGGTGGTTGGGTCGTGGGCCTGGAGGCCGATGGGGCCGGCCGTCAGGCGGGCCTGGGTGCGCCCTTCGGAGCCTTCTGGCCGGTTGTCATAATAGTTGCTCACCTGAAAGCCGTTGACCCAAACGCTAATCTGCCGCCCTTGGGCCACAATGGTGTTGGTGAAGAACTCGTTGTCATTGCTCACCACGCGGCGAGCTGGCTGAAAATGGTAGATGCCACCAGTTCCGTAATCCACTGCCAGGGCGCGGTTGCTTTCCCGGTACTCATTGCGAATCTGAGACTCATAGCCATTCCAGAACTTGCCTTTCTCGCCGCGGAAAAAAATGCCGCTGTTGGGGTGGTGAGCCTGGCTGAGGGCATTGCAGCGGGCTTCGAGCTGCAGGACAAAGTCATCCCAGGCCAGATCGGTCTCAAGCTCGCCGGGGCCCCGCTCGACATGAATGGCGCCCTCGCGAACGGTCCACTCCGCGGTCGCCTTGCTGCCGGGGCGATCCAGGCGCGTCCAGCCGGTCAGGTCCTTGCCGTTGAAAAGGGGTCGCAGGTTGAGAGGGCGCAGTTTGATGTTGCGAAACTCGACCTTCCTTCCACGGTTATATTGCAGGCCGATGACGCCGACGGCGTGCTTAGAGACCGCCGCGTCCAG
>DASQHK010000782.1:0-1618 GCA_035632135.1 Bryobacterales bacterium | reverse complement strand
TGCTACTTCTATATCCGGCTGATACAGTCTGACCACAACATGGCCTGGTCAAGCCCCATCTGGGTCGCCAAAAAGCGGTGAGATGACTTCCACCGTGAACCGACGGCGCCTGCTGGCCGCCCTGTTGCTGGCGGCCGGCGTTCTGGCCGCGTTCCATCGCGTGTACTGGCGGCCGTTCGATAACACCGGCCAGGAGTCGGTCGCTTCGTTCCACGCTTACGGATTCGCTGCGGCGAGCGCGGTGGGTTTATGGCCTGACCCGGTTGTGGCGCGCGACATCGACATCGGCCACAGCCGCATCAAGCCATACCCGCACTGGCCCAATGCGTTCTTTCTCCTCTTCGAGGCCGTGCTGCGAGTGTTCGGGCGCACCGAAGCGGTGGGCCGCTCCTTCGCCATCCTCGGCACGCTGCTCGGCTTCCTTTTGACCATTGTTTCTCTCAAGCGGAATGATCTGCTGCTTTACTTGAGTTTGCCGCTGCTGTTGCTGTCGAGCGCCGGCCGCGATTCGGTGCCGTTCGTCTTCGCCGACGTGGCGCTTTATTTCTGGATCGGCGCGCTGCTTTGGATCACCGCGCACCTGGCCGGCCGCCGGCATTACAACTTGATTTTTCGCGCCGCCATGCTGGCGGCATTGTGCTCGAACCATCTCATCGCGCCCTACGCCGCCGTGGTGGTGTTCCTGAAGTGGAGAGAAAGTGGGTCGGCGCGCGACTTGCTTGCTGATCTCGCATTCCTCGGGGCCGGCGGCTTAGCGGTCCTGCTGATGCTCGCCGCCAGCGTGGGGAGTTTGCCGGCCGGCCTGGCCGAACTGCGCAACGTCTTTGCAATCCGGTCGCAACAGCAAGGCTGGTTCCGCGAGCTCGAATGGGAGCTGCGCGAGTCGCTGTACCTCGGCCCGGCCTCCATCTGGCTGGTGGCGGCCGCGTGGCTCGTCGTGTTCGCCGGCAGGCAGTGGAGAACGGCGATCCTGCTGCCATCCTTCCTGTTGTTCACCCTGCTGCTGCGCGAGTACGTGATTGCGCACCACTTCGCCCGCCTGCCGTTCGTGTTCTTCTCGCTGGTGACGCTGCTGGTGGCCGTCGAGCTGGCGCTCGAGCGGCTGGCGGGCCGGCGAAGCTGGGGACGGCTGTGGCCGGCGGCGCGCGTGGTGATGGCGCTGCTCTTCGCCGCGCGCCTCAGCTTTTCGCCGCGCCAGTATGGCCCCGATCCCATGGTGTCGGCAACTCGGCGCGCCCTCTACCGCATCGTGGACGCCCCGGAAAACCGGGCGGCGCTCGCGCGCTGCAACGCGTTCGACTTCGCCCACTACGAGCATCATGTGAATCCTTACGACCGCATCGGCCAGTTCTTCTTCGGCCGGCAGGTGGTCGAGCGGGTCCGGAGCGGGGCGCCGATCCGGCGCTGCTGGGTCGACCTCGAAAATGAAACCGTGCGCGGCGACCCGTAGCCGCCCGCATTGTGCGCCTCCGAGAGCAGGCGCGTATGATAGGGGAGAACCCAGGAGGCGGAATTGCGAGTGACCCGGAGGCGGTTTCTGGAGCAGGCCGCAGCGGCTGCGGCCGCAGCGAAAATTGCCAAGAGCGCGGAGGCGCCGATGTCAACGGAAAACAAACAA